>CAXUEM010000375.1:0-3547 GCA_964249885.1 uncultured Hymenobacter sp.
GTGCGCCTGCACCCCCACCAGCAGGTGTACTTCAGCCTGCTGCCCCCGGCCCGGGCCGAGCAGCTGTTTGAGCGCGACTACTGGGGCCTGTCGTACCGGCAGGGCCTGGAGTATTTGCTGCAGCGGGAGCCCCGGGGCCGTGTCCGCGTCAGCGGGCAGCACAACGTGCTGGTGTCGAACAACGCCCTGCTGCTTCCGCCCGCCGAGCAGAGCCGCCTGGCCATCGGCGAGGCCGGCCCCGGCTCCTACCTGCTGCGCATTTTGTCGGTGTTTCAGCGGCCCTGAGCCGGCCCGGCCGGAGCCAGCAGGGGGTGAAGCGGCGTTTTGTGTTCTAAAATCCGCGTTTCGTGTAGCTCGCTTCGTTTTCAGGACAAGACCTTTGGGCCCGGCGGCGGTTGTGTTTGCGCTGGCCGTTCCCCTTTGCTTTTCCGCTGCTTTATGAGCCTGACCGATTTCCGCACCCTGGGCCGCTCCGGCCTCGTTGTCAGCCCTTTCGCCCTGGGCACCATGACCTTCGGCACCGCCCGCTGGGGGTCCGACGGCGACGTTTCCGAGGCCGTGTTTAACTCATACGTCGAAGCCGGCGGCAATTTTATCGACACGGCCGACGTGTACGCCGGCGGGCGCAGCGAGGAGCTGCTGGGCGGCTACGTGGCCCGGCGCCACCTGCGCGAGCAGCTCGTGCTGGCCACCAAGTTTGGCTTCGGCGCTCAGCCCGGCAACCCCCACGGCGGCGGCAACGGCCGCAAGCACATCTACCAAGCCCTGGAAGGCTCGCTGCGCCGGCTCAAAACCGATTACCTGGATATGTACTGGCTGCACGTCTGGGACGCCGTGACGCCGGCCGAGGAAGTACTGCAAACCCTCGGCGACCTGGTGCGGGCGGGCAAAATCCGCTACTTCGGCTTTTCTGATATGCCGGCCTGGTACGCCACCAAAGCCGCCACCCTGGCCCAGGCCCACGGCGTGCCCGGCCCCATCGCCCTGCAGCTCGAGTACTCGCTCGTCGAGCGCACCATTGAGCGCGAACACCTGCCCGCCGCCCGCGAGTGTGGCCTGGGCGTCACGCCCTGGAGCCCGCTGGCGGGCGGCTTTCTGGCCGGCAAGTACGAGCGCGACACCGCCGGCACCGGCGGCGAGGGCCGCCTCAACGGTCCCAACCCGTTTGCCGGACCGTTCAGCAAATTCACCGAGCAGAACTGGCTGGTGCTCGACGCCCTGCGGCAGGTTGCCGGGGAGCTGGAGCGCCCGCCGGCGCAGGTGGCCCTGGCCTGGGCAGTGGCCCAGCCCGGCATCACGGCGCCCATCATCGGCGCCAGCCGCCCCGCGCAGCTCACCGCCAACCTTCTGGCGCTGAACATCCAGCTCAGCCCGGCCCAGCTCCGCACTCTGAACGAGGCCAGCACCCCCGCGCCCACTTTCCCCTACCCGATTTTTCAGCCCGACCTCAACCGCGCCGCCGTGTTTGGCGGCACGAGCGTGCGCGGCTGGCAGTAGGCCGGGCGGGCGGCTTCAACTCACAGCCCGGCGGTAGCGGTTGCGGTAGGCCACCGGCGAGACGCCCGTCAGGCGCTTGAACAGGGTCCGGAACGCCTTGGTATCGGCGTAGCCCACGGCGTACATCACCTCGCTCACGTTGTGCTGGGCCGTTTCCAGGCTGGTTTTGGCGGCTTCTATCTTCACGCGCTGCACGTACTCGGCTACGGTGTTGCTGGTGGCTTTCTTGAAGCGCCGCTCGAAGTTGCGCCGGCTCAGGCAGCTGTGCGCGGCCAGCTCCTCGACGCTGAGCCGGGCGGCCACGTGCTGCTCGATAAACTCCTGCGCCCGGCGGATGAGCTCGTCGGCGTGGTCTTTTTGGCCCTGAAAAATGACGAACGGCGACTGGCTGCGCCGGCCGAAGTCAATCTGAAATACCTTGGCGCAGGCCACGGCCAGCTCGCGGCCCACGTGCTTCTCGATAAGGTAGAGCACCAGGTTCAGGTACGAGTAAGCCCCACCGCTCGAATACAGGCCCGCCTCGCCGGTGATAACCTGCTCGGCCACCACGCGCACCGCCGGGTACATTTCAGCCAGCTGAGCCGCGCCGAGCCAGTGCGTGGCGCACGGCCGGCCGTCGAGCAGGCCCGTGGCGGCCAGCAAAAAGGCGCCCAGGCACAGGCTGGCCACCTCGGCGCCGCCCGCGTGCTGCTGTTTTATCCAGCCGATGAGCGGCTGATTGAGCGCCACGGCCGCGCGCAGGTCGCCGTGCGGGGCTGGAATCAGGATGAGGTCGGTCTGAAACTCCTCGCTGATAAGCCGGTCGGCGCGCAGGGTGAACAGCCCGCCCTGAAAGACGCTTTGCCGGCTGACGCCGACCAGCTCTATCCGGAACGCGGGCGCCTGCCCCTGGCCGCGCAGCAGCTCATTCACCTGGCTCAGCACCTTGTGCGGGCCCTCAATGCTGCCGACCACGGCCTCGCCGGCCGGCACCAGAATAGACACATGCTTCATGGCGAAAAAGGCAACCCGGGACTGCCGCATTTGGCCCCCTAGGTCGGCGCAAGTTACCCCCTTATTCTTTAGTAATTGCTAATACCTTTGCTAAAACGGTTAGGCAAATAGCCGCGGGGCGTAAAGCAGCTTTTTCCGCGCCCTACCCCCTGCTGGCCGTGGCCCAGGGCTGTTTCTCGGGTTGTTTTTTCCACCTCATTTTTCCACTTTCATATGGCCAGCCTCACGCCCTATCTCACCTTCGGCGGCACCTGCCGCGACGCCCTGACTTTCTACCAAAGCTGCCTCGGCGGCGAGCTGCGCCTGCAAGCCTTCGCCGACTCGCCGGCCGCGGCCCACGTGCCGGCCGAGATGCAAAATCAGATTGTGCACGGCCAACTCCGCACCGATGCCTTTACCCTCATGGCTTCCGATGCCGGCGGCATGGCGCTGACGCCGGGCGACACGGTGGTGCTGTGCCTGCACTGCGGGAGCGACGAGGAAATTACGCGCCTGTTTGCCCAGCTCGGTGCGGGCGGCACCGTGCAGGAGCCGCTGGCCGACATGTTCTGGGGCGACAAGTACGGCACGCTCACCGACCGGTTCGGCACGAAGTGGATGTTCAACTTCAACCGCTCCGCGGCCTGAGAAGCTCGCTGCTGCCCGATTCTACGCCTTGCTCCCGCCGCAGCGGTGCCGCCCGCCACGGCCTGAACAGCTACCCCGCGGCGCCAGCCGCCCGCCCCTCATCTGCTCACTTTCTTCCTAAGCCGCTATGCCTGAACGAACTATCAACGAGCCGCGGGGGCTGGCTCCCGCACCGGACAGCCCCTGGCCCGGGCCGGCACCGGAGTACCCCCTGCTGGCCGAAGTCGAGGTGTTTCAAACCAACATCGAGTCAGCGGCCGAGGCGGCGCGGGTGCTGCGGGCCCTGGCCGCCCGCTTCCCGGGCCTGCGCGCCGCCGTGGACCTCGACGACTGCGACCGGATATTGCGGGTGCGCAGCCACCAGGCCGGCCCCGGCCTATGGGCGCAGGTCGCGGGCACGGTCCGGGCCCTGGGCGTTGAAATCAGCGTG
>CAXUEM010000376.1:0-2974 GCA_964249885.1 uncultured Hymenobacter sp.
ACACCGCGTCCGAGAGGCTGGTGAAGGTGAAGTCCCGGATTTTGAGCGGGGGCACGAGGTTGCCGGCCAGGCGCACGGGCTTGCCCAGCGCCTCCAGGTTATTCAGCATGATGATGGGGCTCTCGTTAAAGCGGAAGTTCTTGACCGGGAATTTGATGGCGCCATTCTCAATATAAAAAGTACCGTCCCGCGTGAGCCCGGTGTAGAGTAGGGTCTGCGGGTCCACGGCCCGGATATAGTAGAGCCGGGTCACCAGAATGCCCTTGGCGGTACCCTTAATCAGGTCGGCGGTGCTTTGGGTGCCGCCCTGCATTATCCAGCCGCCGGGCGGGGCAATGTCGGGAATACCAGCTTTCTGGGCCCAGAAGCGGCTGGAATACAGATTTTTGACCACGCCCTTTTCTATCCAGGTTACTTTCTGCTGGGGGCGGCCGTCGCCGGCGAAGGTCAGGTCGGGCACGTCGGGGTTGGTGGGGTCGGAGTAGATGGTAACCCGCTCGTCGAAGACCTTCTCGCCCTTCTTGTTGCCGCCGCCTTTTTTGCTCAGAAAGGAGCGGCCCTCGTCGGCATTGCGCGCATCCATGGCGCCCATCATGTTCGAGAGCAAATCCACGGCGGCGGCGGGCTCCAGAATGACGGTGTACTTGCCCGGCTCCAGGGCCTTGGCGCCCAGCGAGCCGGTGGCCTTGTCGGCGGCCACTTTGGTCAGGCGGGCGGCGTCGAAGCGGGCCAGGTCCGTGAAGTTGGAAATGGCGTAGCCCGAGCCGGCGCCGTCGGGCGTGCGCACGGTGATGGAAAAGTCGAGGTTGGTGAACTGCTGATACGCCTCCAGCCCCTTGGAATTACGCTTGGCCACGAAGCCCGTCGAGTCGTTGAAAAACGCCGCCGAGGACAGCTTGCGCTGCTCGCACAGGGCCATGCTGGCCCCGATTTGCTGGGCCCGGTAGTCGGGCGTGATGCCGGCCGTGGTTTTGGCAAACGAGTTGGGCGAAGTCAGGTAGGTTTGCGGACCCAGCAGGGGGACGTACTCCGGGCTTTCGGGGGCGAGGCGGGCAATTTCCTCGGCCCGCTGCACGCAGCGCCGCAGCGTGGCTTCGTCAAATTCATTGCACGTGGCCACGCCGCTGCGCTTGCCGAAGCGCGACTGCACCGACAGGGCCACGTTATCGACGGCGCCGGCGGTGCTGATGGAGTTGCGCGCCGAGCGCACGTTGCCGCCCAGGCTGCCGTTGAGCGTGGCCTCGCACTCATCGGCCGTGCTGAAGCTCAGCACTTTTTTCAGGATGTCCTGAGCCTCGGTTTGGGAAAGAATTGCCATTTTCTAGGTGATGAAGTAAGAAGGAAATGAAGGGATGAGGAGAGCGAAGGCTGAGTGAAATAAGACCGCTGCGCGACCTTATCACTTAATAGCCCCATCACCTCATCACCCAATTTTGCGGGCCGTGTTGATGACGTTCACGCCGTTGAAACGGGTGGTGGCCGAGCCGTGGCTCACGGCCGACACCTGCGAGGGCTGGCCTTTGCCGTCGAAGAACGAGCCGAACAGGCGGTAGTCCGACTCGTCGCAGATGGCGGCGCAGGAATTCCAGAACTCCTGGGTGTTGGCCTGGTAGGCCACGTCCTCAATCTGCCCGGCAATCTGGCCCTTTTCGATGGCGTAGAACACCTGCCCGCCGAACTGGAAGTTGTAGCGCTGCTGGTCAATGGAATAAGAGCCGCGGCCGGCGATGTAGATGCCTTTGTCCACGTTCTTAATCATCTCGTCTACACTCAGCTTCTGCTTGCCCGGCTGCAAACTCACGTTGGGCATGCGCTGAAACTGCACCGAGTTCCAGGAGTCGGCGTAGCAGCAGCCGTCGGATTCCTTCTGGCCGACGATGGCGGCCTGGTCGCGGATTTTCTGGTAATCCACTAGCATGCCGTCTTTGATAATGTCCCAGCGCTTGGTTTTCACGCCCTCATCATCATAGCCCACGGCGCCCAAAGAGCCGGGCTGCAGCTTGTCGGCCACAATGTTGACCAGCTTGGAGCCATAGGGCAGCTTTTTGGCGCGCCACTCCAGGGTGGCGAACGAGGTGCCGGCGTAGTTAGCCTCGTAGCCCAGCACGCGGTCCAGCTCGGTGGGGTGGCCCACGCTCTCGTGAATGGTCAGGCCCAGGTGGTTGGGGTCCAAAACCAGGTCGTACTTGCCGGCCGTGACCGACTTAGCCGTGAGCTTTTCCTTGACCTGCTTGGCGGCCAGGGCGGCGTCGGCCAGCATGTCGTAGGAGTTGCGGTAGCCAATCAGGCCCGTGCCGGCCGGACCCGGGACTTTGTCGGCGGCCTGGGGCGAGAGGTACTCGTAGCCCAGGCCCATGGGCGAACTGAGCGCCTCGCGGGCCCGGAACTTGCCCGTGGCCCGGTCGATGGCCGTCACGCTGAACGTGGGCCAGATGCGGTGCACATCCTGGTCGATGTAAGAGCCGTCGGTGGAGGCGAAATATTTCTGCTCGTTGATTTGAAACAGCGAGGAGTTGACGAAGCTCGCGCCGTTGTCCTGGGCCTGGGCGTTGGCGGCCAGCAGCAGGTCTACCTTCTGCTTCACCGGCACCTCAAAGGCGTTTTGCTTGATGGGCGTGCGCCAGCTCACCTCGCCGTAGCCTTGCTGCGGGGCCAGTTGCACTTTCTCTTTCTGGACTTTGGAGTTGGCCTTGGCAATCTGCACGGCCAGCTGGGCGGCCTTAGCAATGCCGGCTTCGGTGACGGTATTAGTGGCCGCGAAGCCCCAAGTGCCATTGGCCAGCACCCGCACGCCGGCGCCGTAGCTCTCGCCGCTGGCAATGTTCTGCACCTGCTTTTCGCGGGTGAAGATGCTTTGGTTGAGGTAGCGGCCAATGCGCACGTCGGCGTAGGTGGCGCCGGCGGCTTTAGCGGCGTTGAGGCCGGCGTCGGCCAGGCGCTTTTTCAGGGTGGTATCAGCGCCGGGCTCCAGCAG
>CAXUEM010000376.1:2984-3539 GCA_964249885.1 uncultured Hymenobacter sp.
GTCCCACAAAGTCGCGTCGTTTCAAAGCAGAATAAAATTCAGGACGATAAAAGCAGATTGATAAAAAATCTGACCAAATTTAAGCGCAATGATAACGCAACGGGCCAAACGTTGCGCAAACAGCCGAAAATAAACTGCGGGCCCAGCTTGTAGCCGGCGCCAGCAGGGGGTAGGTTTGCTAAAGGGCCGCGCGGCGGTCCGGCAGCCGAAGGATGTCCGGCTGTCGGGCGCGCCAGCAGAGAGGCGGACCGGGTTTCGGGCGAGCCAGCAGGGGGTAGCAACCTACCTATTTCAACAAACCAGCCGATAGCCGGTCGGACGGCCGCCGCCCCAAGACCGGACCGCCCATCAGCCGGCCGACGAGGCGGCGGCTCGGGTTTGCCCGGCCAGGGCGGCCGGTTCCTCGGCCATCAGGTAGCCGTCGGCCACGACCTGATTGGCGGCGGGCTTGCGGGCGTCGGTAGGGCTGTCGAAGGCGATGAGCACGTGCTGCTCGTCGAGCAGGGCCATGCCCTCGGCCTTGTCCTGGCCGGCGGTGGGGCCGTGGCCGTGGGG
>CAXUEM010000377.1:0-2140 GCA_964249885.1 uncultured Hymenobacter sp.
CGGACGAACTGGAGGCGATCGGCGAGTTAGCCACGCGGGCCGCGGCGGCCGGCGGCCCCGCTCCTACCGGCCGCGAGCCCTGGAACTACCACCTCATGTACCTGACTAATGCCGCGGCCGACGACCTACGCATTCTGCCCACCCACCGCCTACTGCTGGACTTGCCCGGCGGGCTCTCGGAGGCCGAGCTGCTGGCCCGGCTAACGCCCTATTTCACGCTGCGTCCGCTCGATGAGCCCCACGACCTGCCCGAGCTGCTGGCCGGCAAGCAGTGGGCCTTTGGCCTGATGCTGCCGGGGCAGACCTTTAAACTGCGGCTGCGGCCGGAAGTGCACGCCCAGCTGGACTGGGACACTACGCCCGAAGTCAAGCAGCTGGACTTGACCGTGCTGCACTTCTTCGTGCTGGAGAAAGCCCTAGGCATAGCGGGGCCGGAAGCGCAGCGCAGCTGGCCGGGCGTGGCCTACGTGCGCAACTTCGCCGAATGCCTGCAGCGCGTGGGCAGCGGCGAAGCCCGGGCCGCCTTTATCACGAACGAAGTAACTATGGCCGAAGTAGAGGCCGTGTGCGCTTCGGGCGCCGTAATGCCGCCCAAATCAACGTTTTTCTACCCCAAAACCATCGGCGGCTTTTTGTTTACTTCCATCGCCGACACCGAAGCGCCGCTGCCGGAGGGCGTGTTTTTGCCATGATGAAGCTGATTCTCGCCTCTAACTCGCCCCGCCGCCGCCAACTGCTGACCGAGCTGGGCGTGGCCTACGAAATCCGGCTGCGCGAGGTAGAGGAAGCGTACCCGCCCCACCTGCGCCGGGCCGAAGTGGCCGAGTACCTGGCCCGCCACAAAGCCGCCGCCTACGCCCCCGACCTGGCCCCGGACGAAGTCGTGCTCACCGCCGATACCATTGTCTGCCTCGACGAGGACGTGCTCAACAAGCCCGCCGACGCGGCCGAGGCCGCCGCCATGCTGGGCCGCCTGCAGGGCCGCGCGCACGAGGTATTCACGGGCGTGTGCCTGCTGGCCGTCGATGGCCGCGAGGTCGTGTTTTCCGACCAAACCACCGTGCATTTTCGGCCGCTGTCGGCGTCGGAAATAGATTTTTATATCACTAATTACCAGCCCTTCGACAAAGCCGGCGCCTACGGCGCGCAGGACTGGCTGGGCATGGTGGGCGTGACGCGGCTCGAAGGCTCGTACTTCAACGTGATGGGCCTGCCCGTGCACCGCGTCTGGGAAGAATTAGGCCGGCTCGGCCTGCCGCTCCGCTCCTAGCCCTTCTGGCCCGATGAAGCCGCAACCCACCCGGTTGGTCCGCGGGCCGGTTCCCTTCCTGTTTTTGGCGGGTATGGGCCTGGGGGCCGTCTTGCTGAGCAGCGGGCTCTTGCTGCTGCTTTTCGGGCTTACTTCCTATGCCCGACTGCAGGAGCTGGGTCACATCACCTATCATGAGCTGGGCTACAAGCAACTGACGCTGGCGCTCACGCCAGCGCGCTTTCAGCTGCTGCGCGGCCTGCTGGGTGCCGCCGCCGGGCTTAGCGCGGGCCTGCTCTGGGCATTGCACCGCTACCAGGGCGCGGCAATGCGCCGGGAGCGGCGCCGGCTGCGCCAGGAAATCCAGTTGGCGTGGACGGGGCTGCGCCGCCTCGGGCGGGAGCTTTCGGGCCAGGAGAGGGCCGTTGGGCTAGGGCTGCTGACGCTGATTCTGACGCTGCGGGCCTGGCACCTGAGCACAGCGGCGCTGGATACGGACGAAATAGCTTCCTACGACTACTTTGTGCGGCCAGGGCTGCTGGCCATTACCATATCCTGTTCAATCTCAGCTGCTGGCTCCTTTCGCTGCTCAGCGACAACCCGCGGCTGGTAATGCGGCTGCCCGCCTTTGGGGCGGCAGCGGCCGGCACCGGGCTGAGCTACCTGCTGCTCATTCGCTATGGCGGGTTTGGGGTGGCAACGCTGGCAGTGGGTTTGTTCAGCCTCTCGCCCCTGGGTCTGTACTACGCGGGCGTGGGCCGCGGCTACGGGCTGCAGCTAATGCTGCTGCTGCTGGCTTTTGCCGGGGCGGTCCGGCTGCTGCACCGCGAGGCCGGGCTCCGGCGGCTGGCCTGGCTGGCGTTCGTGGGGGGCAGCGTGCTGGGTTTCTAC
>CAXUEM010000377.1:2150-3538 GCA_964249885.1 uncultured Hymenobacter sp.
CCCCATACGTCCCGCAAAAATCATGAACGTTTGCACCATCCCAACGTTCCTGCTGCCTTTCGCCTCACTGAGCCTAGGTTTGCTGGCCGGCCTGGGCGCGCAGCGGCGCTGGGCCGAGCTGGGGCAGTTGATTTGGGCGGCCGGCGTGATAGGAATGGTGAGCGGGCTGCTTTACTTGCCCGTTGGGCTGGTGTCCGGCTTCGCGCGGCTGGTGGGCAATGAGTACGTGGCCCCGCCGGGGGCCGCCCTGCCCTGGACGGGTTACCTGAACTATCTGCGCGAGCTGGCCAGCCTGCTGACCGGGGTTGGCCGGGCTGGCTGGCTGGTAGGCGGGCTGCTGCTAGTGCTGCCTCACCTGCTGGCGCGGTGGCTGCCCGCCCCCACCAAAGCCCTGGCCGGGCTGGCGTGGCTGCTGTTGCTGCTGCCCTTGGTGCTCATGCCCATGCAGCGCGTGTACGTGCCGGCTCGGGTGCTGCTGTATCAGGGATGTTTCGGGAGCATGCTGGGCAGCCTGGCAGCAGCGGCAGTGTTGGGCCGTCAGCGCCCGGCCTGGTTGGCGCGGCGGGCCCGGTTGGCGCTGATTGCCCTGCTGACCGTGGCCGCCTATGGCGCCTATCAGGTCCGGCGGCAATGGGCCGAGCGGCAGAGTCCTAACCGCACGGAGCGGCAAATGGAGGCTGCCTACACTTGGCTTACCCGGCAGCCCGGCCAGCGGGTGCTGCTCCAGGCCGCGCTGTACGAATTGTTCTTTTATCACTACGCGCTGGTCGGTAGACAGCCGCTACAGCTGCATTCGCGGGAGTCACCCGGCCTGCGCTATGATTTTGTAATTCAAGACCGTGGTCGTCAAAGCAGTCCGCTGCCGCCCTGGGTGCGCCCTCCCGCCTACCCGGTGGTTTATACAAACCAGGCGGTTATCATCTATGGCCGAAACCGACTCATCTCTCCTGCACCTTAACCAAGCCGTGGCCCGTGGGTGCTAAACAAGGCGGCAGTGCCACTTTTCGGCGCTGTTTGATTTGCTCAAAGCCTATCCTCAACCTTTGTTCGCAACCGGTTATCGGGCGCGCCAGCAGGGGGAGCGGGGGTAGCTCCGGCCTGGTGTCCTCGTCGGCGGCAACCTTACCGGCGGGCCGGCGCGCTATCAGTTGCCATGCCCGCGCGCCAGCAGCGCAATGCCGGCCACAATCAGCAGTAGGCCGCCGGCCTGCGGCCAGCTCAGGGCCTCGCGCAAGAGCAGCAGGCCCAGCAGGGCCGTGAGCAGCACCGAACCGCCCACAATGACCGGCGTGCCCACGCTGGCCGGCACCCCGCGCTGAAACACCACAAACGTCAGGATTTCGGCCAGCCCCACGCCCAGCCCGGCCAGCACGGCCAGCCCTACCCCC
>CAXUEM010000378.1:0-1369 GCA_964249885.1 uncultured Hymenobacter sp.
CTGCCCGCCTGGCTGGCGCCGCACCTGAACGGCCTCAAGAGCCTGGCCGAGGTGCAGCGCCTCGACCTGCGCGAGGCCCTGCTGGCCCGGCTGCCCGGCGGCTGGGCGCAGCGCCAGGAGCTGGACCGCCTCGCGCCCGCCGCCCTGGAAGTGCCCAGCGGCTCGCACATCAGCATCAACTACGAAAACCCCGCCGCGCCCGTGCTGGCCGTGAAGCTGCAGGAGCTGTTTGGCCTGCTCGACACGCCCAGCGTGGGCGGCCCGGCGCGGGTGCCGGTGCTGCTGCACCTGCTCTCACCGGGCGGCAAGCCCGCCCAGGTCACGCGCGACCTGCGCAGCTTCTGGGCCAGCGGCTACTTTGAGGTGCGCAAGGAGCTGCGCGGCCGCTACCCCAAGCATCCCTGGCCCGACGACCCCATGAGCCACGTGCCCACCAAGCTCACCAAAAAGCGGCTCGGAGCCGGCTAGCCGCCAGCCCCCGGGCAGGAAGCAGTTGGGCCCGCCGTGCCTGCGCGAGCGGGTTTTGAGGCACATTAGCCGCTGCCCCGGCCGGTGAGGCAGCTAGCTCAATGTTAAGTTTTTAGCTGGGGTTTGCCGCATCGATAACATTTGCGTAATATCAGGTAACAATTACGTAATGTATCCGTCCGGCCCGCTATGCCAACACCTATACTTTCGGGGAAAACCGTTTTATTCGCCTGCTTGCTCTTACTGGGCGGATTGCCCGCGGCCCGGGCCCAGCAAGTCCAACCCAGGCCCGCGCCCGGCGTCTGGCTGACGCTGAACAGCGACGCCCGCCTGAGCCGGCGTCTGGGCCTGCACGCCGACCTGCACTGGCGCGGCGCCCAGCCCGCCGCGGGCACGCCGGCCCAAAACCTGCTGCGCCTGGGCCTGAACGTGTACCTGGGACAGCAGGCCATTGCCACGGCCGGCTACGCCTACGCCTACGCCCTGCCGCTCGGCGACGCCGCCCGCCCGGCGGGCGCCGGGGGCGGCACTACCGAGCAACGCCTGTTTCAGCAGTTGCAGTTTGGTGAGCACACTGGCGCGCTCTGGACCCGGCACCGCTACCGGCTGGAGGAGCGCTGGCGGCGGGGTGCGGCCGGCAGCGCGGCCAGCTACCGCACGCGGCTGCGCTACCAGTTGCGCCTGCTCTTGCCCCTGCGCCGCGACCATCAGCTGCGGCCCGGCACGGCCTACCTGGTGGGCGCCAATGAGGTGTTTCTTAATCTCGGCAGTGCATCTTTTTTTGACCAGAACCGCGCCAGCCTGCTGCTGGGTTGGCAGCTGAGCAGCGTCACGGCGCTGGAGGGGGGCGTGGTTCACCAGTCGTTTGCGACCGGCGCCGGCCTCGACGGCGGCCCCGGTA
>CAXUEM010000378.1:1379-3177 GCA_964249885.1 uncultured Hymenobacter sp.
ACAGCACCCGCTCGGTGATGTTGGCCTGATCGAGCTTGTCGCGCACTTCCCACTTGAGGCGGGCCGGAATAACGATGCGGAAAAACAGCTCCGGCCGCGCGTGCAGCCACTCGTGCAGTACGGCCTGCGAGTGGCTCATGAGCGCAAACAGCGCGTGCTGGTGCACGATGCGCTCATCGAGCGAAGGCGGTTCGACAAA
This sequence comes from uncultured Hymenobacter sp., assembly GCA_964249885.1. GTDB lineage: Bacteria > Bacteroidota > Bacteroidia > Cytophagales > Hymenobacteraceae > Hymenobacter. The sequence goes on from CAXUEM010000378.1 coordinate 1,579, forward strand.
CAAGACAAACGGCTCGTCCTGAATCAGTTCCAGCGCGGCCAGGTCGCGACACACCGGTTCCAGGATTTCGGGGGTAAATACGTTGGAGCCCTCCAGGCGCAGGGCGTGGCGCAGGGCCGGCGGCAGGTGCTCAGCTGCTTTCACGTAGTTGATGGCCCAAATCAGGCCGTCCTGGTGGTAGGCTTCGAGGTCGTCGGTGGCGAAGTGCAGGGCCACGTAGGGCGAGTACGTCCAGTCCAGCATGCGCGTGGGCAGGCCGTGGTGCTGGGCCAGGGCCAGCCAGTCCCAGGGCGAGGTCGAGCTGAGCACCGGCGCGGCGCGGTCGTGGGCGTACTTGCGGAAGTTGCGCAGCAAGTGGTTTTCCAGCTGGTGGTACTCGCCGCCCAGCCGCTGCAGGCTGGTGCTGAGCAAGTACTGCGAGCTGCGCATGCCGCGATACACGAACGGCGAGCGAAACCGCCCCAGCCGCCCGTCCCAGGTGTCGCGGAAAAGCAGGTGCTGCAGTTCTTCCCAGCTTTGGGCTACGAGGTCGTTGGGCGAGTAAGGCATCGGGAGTTTAGATTTGGGGCAAAGCCAGCAGGCTCGTCCGGCGGACGGCCTTGTTCGGGAAGTTCCCGCAGACGTACGCAGAGGCCGGCCGCAGAGGTGCGCAGAGCGCCGGGTATCAAAACTTTGCGAACCTCCGTGTCAGACCTCCGCGCACCTCTGCGGGAACTTGCCGAACAATTATTCACCCCCCTGCTGGCCGGCCCGAAAGCCACTTACCGCGCGGCTAGGCCCTTTTTGCGCTTCGCGGCGGGGCCTTTTTCGGTGGCTGGGGCGGGCTTGCGGGGCAGCAGTTCGTCGCGCATGGCGGTTTGGTAGATGAAGGCGGCCATGACCGTGGCGGCCTGCTGCAGGTCGGCGGGCACGGCGCGGTCGTACACATCCTGGGTCGAGTGGTGGGTGCGGGTGCCGTACTCCAGGTTGTCCTGAATAAACTGGAAGCCCGGCAAGCCCAGCGCATCGAACGACACGTGGTCGGTGCTGCCGGTGTTGGCCGCCGTGAGCGTGGTGGCGCCCAGCTCCTTGAGCGGCGCCAGCCACTGCCGGAAAATGGGCCGCACCGCCTCGTTGCCCTGCAGATACACGCCGCGGATTTTGCCGGCGCCGTTATCCAGGTTGAAGTAGGCGCTGAGCTTGTCGTACTCGGGCTTGGTGCGCAGCTTGGGGGCCGGGCCGCCGGTGCCCAGCATGGTGGCCATCTGCTGCTCGGGCGTGGGCTCGGCGGCGGGCGCGCCGAAGTGCTGGGCCACGTAGGCCCGCGAGCCGAACAGACCCTGCTCCTCGCCGCTCCACAACGCCACCCGGATGGTGCGGCGTGGCGCCAGATTTAAAGCCTTAAGAATGCGAACGGCTTCCATCGCCACGGCCACGCCGGCGGCGTTGTCGGTGGCGCCGGTGCCGCCGTGCCAGGAGTCGAGATGCGCGCCCACGATGACAAATTGATCTCGCTTGTCCATGCCGGGAATTTCCGCCAATAGGTTTGCCGTGCCACTCCCGTAAACCTCGGTTTGCAGATCGGCCTTGGCCAAGGTCGCCGCGCGGTCGGCGAGGTCG
>CAXUEM010000378.1:3187-3532 GCA_964249885.1 uncultured Hymenobacter sp.
GGTGCCCGGAATTTCAGCAATGGTGTTGTAGGCGTTCAGGTCGTCGGCGTTGAATTGCACGGCCAGCTTCACGCTCATCGGGGGCTTCTGCCCGGCCTGAATCAGGCGCACCAGCCGATTGTAGTGCTCGGCGGCCACCACGGCCTGGGCGAAGTTGGGCGCCGGCGTGGCGTCCCAGGGCCGCAGACGGGGCAGAAACAAACTCATGGCCGAGGTAGTGTCGGGCACCTGCGGCACGGTAGCAGCGGCCACGAACACGTTGCCGCCGTCGCCGAGGGTGCTGGCGTCGAGCACCAGAGCCACGCCCTCGCGCAGGAAAAACTGGTTGCGGGCGCCGGCCACGGC
>CAXUEM010000379.1:0-1471 GCA_964249885.1 uncultured Hymenobacter sp.
TGCTACCTGCTCACCGAGTCGCTGTTTACCAGCCTCTCGGTGCTTTCCTTTGCCGCGCTGGTGCGCCTGCAAACGGGCAGCAAGCGGGCCTGGCTGGTCCTGCCGGCGTTGCTGCTGCTCACGGCCCTGACCCGGCCCAACGGGTTTGTGGTAGCCGGCGCGGCGCTGCTGGCTGGGCTGGCGGCGCTGGGGCAGCGGCCGGACCGGCGCTGGTTCGGGTGGGCGGTGAGCGGCCTGGTGCTGGCCGGGCCTCTGCTGCTGCTGCTGCTCAATGAGCGGTTGCACACCTTCTACCTCGTCGAAACCTATCAGCGCGGCGAAATCATGTACGGCTCGCGGGTGTAGGCGCTGCCAGGCGGCGCGCTGCGAATGCCGCCGCCCGGCAGCGGAGGGCAGCTGGAGCGGGTTTATTACTTCGCCGTCCACAACCCCGGCTTTCTGCTGCAGCTCATGCTGCGCAAGCTGTTCGCCTTTTTCAGCCGGCGGGAGGGCGTGTGGCTGCCGGCCCGCGCGTTTCTGGTGGCCGTGCCCCTGCTGCAGGCCGCCGTGGTCATGCTCACCGTCGAGGACTGGGACGTGCGGTTTCTGGCCCCGGTGCTACCGTTTATCTTCGTGCTGGCCGCGCTGGGCTTGGCGAAGGAAAAGGAAAGAAGGACAATTGGCGGCTAGCCTCGCCGGGGCGCATGGCCTCCTGCTTCATCCCGCGAAGCGCTCCGCCCAGCCGGCCCAGGCCTGCAGGCCGCCGGTGTGCACGGCTACCACCGTGCTACCGGCTTCAAAATGTCCCCGCGCCACCAAATCCAGCACTCCAAACAGCAGCTTGCCAGTGTAAATCGGGTCGAGCAGCACCCCGTGGCTGGCTTCAAACTCCCGGATAAAGGCCAGCAGGGGGGGCGAGTAGCGGGCATAGCCGCCGAAGTGGTAGTTGGGGCAGAGGTCGTAATTCGCGTAGGCCACCTCCGCGGCCTGCCGGGTCAGGGCGTCTACCTCGGCGCGCAGGCTGGTGGCGCCTTTGAGCGCTGCGATGCCCAGCGCCCGCGCGGGCCCGCCGGCCAGGCCCAGCAGCACGCCCGCCAGCGTGCCGCCGGTGCCCACGGGAACGGCCAGCGTGTTGAACTCCGTGTGCGACCGAATGGCGGGCACCAGCTCGGCCATGCCGCGCAGGGCCAGGGCGTTGGTGCCGCCCTCGGGCAGCACGTAGGCCGGCCCGAACTGCGCCGCCAGCTGGGTCAGGAATTCCGGCTCGGCCCGGCGGCGGTACGTGGCGCGGTCGAGGTAGTGCAGCTGCATGCCGTCGGCGGCGCACTGGCGCAGGGTAGGGTTCAGAGGCTGGGTTTCCTCGCCCCGCACCAGGCCGATGGTGGCCAGGCCCTGCTGGCGGCCGGCGGCGGGCCCCCCCCCCCCGGGGGTTGGATAAGCCCCCCCCGAGGGGGGCAGCGGGGGGTTGCCCGGGGGGTTGGGCCCCCGCCGG
>CAXUEM010000379.1:1481-3527 GCA_964249885.1 uncultured Hymenobacter sp.
GCAGGGGACTGAGCAGGTCGTCGCGCCAGAGCAGCAGCCGCACCCCCTGCTGGCGCGTGGCCGGCGTGACTATCGGCACCAGCAGCTCCGACATGGCTTTTTAGGGTGCTAAATGAGCTATAGCTGGCTATATGCTGCGCTAAAGAGATATAGTAAATAGCTGTTTGCGGGCGTTAAACCGGGCTTTTTAGCTAAGCTACCAGCCCGACGGGCACCGCCGGCGCGGTGGAGCGGCGGCGCCACCAATAGGCCGCGGCCGCCAGCAAAGCCAGCAGCAAGGCCACCGACGAAGCCAGCGACACGGCATTGCCCACGGCGTAAGCCTTGGGCTCGAACTTGAACTCGATAGTGAGGGGCCCCGCAGGCACGGGCAGCGCGCGCAGCACGTAGTTGACGCGGAAGTGCGGCACCGGCTGGCCGTTCAGGTAGGCCTGCCAGCCGTCGGCGTAGTAAATCTCCGAAAACACTATCAGGCCCGGCTTGGCGGCGTTGCCGCGGTAGGTGAGCTGGTCGGGCGCGTAGCTGGTGAGGGCAATGCTGGAGCCGGCCGGGTCGTAGGTGGCCGCTTTTTGGCCGGGAAATTTGCTCACGTCCACCACCGCCTCGGTGCCCGGGTTGAGCGCGCCCAGCGCGGCCAGTTCCTGGTCGGGCGACTGCACCGCGGTGAGCTGGGTTACAAACCAGGCGTTGCCCAGCGCGGCGGGGTTGTGCAGGGCCTGCTCGGGCCGTTGGGCCGGGCCCTGGCCCTGGGCGGGCACCAGCAGGTAGCGCATGTTCAGCATGTTGAGCACGGGCGCGGCGCCGGGGTTGCTCTGGTTGAAAATCTGCTGGAGCTGGGGCGTTATCTGCCGCTCAATCAGCTCCTGGTAGCGGCGCAGCTTGGCGCCGTGGTAGCCGCCGATGCTATTGTGGAAGTACGACGTGGTAGCATCGCTGAACGGGTCGCCCTTCAAATCCAGCACCCGGTAGCTCAGGTCCTTGTCCTGCAGAATCTGCTGGTTCACGGCCGAGGGCTCGAAGCTGTTGGCAATGGTCTGGGGCTGGAAGTTCTTCTCGCCCAGGTAGCGCCGGTCCACGCCCCACAAGTCGAGCAGAATCAGGCCCGCCACCAGCGCCGCCGCCGGCCGGGCCGCCAGCCGGCCCTTGAGGTGGAAATACAGCACCGCCAGCGCCAGCCCGATGAAGAGCAGCGCCCGCCACACGTCGTTGCGCAGCAAATCGGCGCGGTCGGCACGCAGGGCGCTCAGCAGCTCGGGCGTGAAGCCGCTCTGCGTGAGCTGGGCATCGACGGGGGCGCTGTAGTCGAGGCTGAAGCTGGCCAGCCAGCCCAGCGCGCACAGCCCCGCCGTAATGGCGCCGGCGTAGAGCAGCTTCTGAGTTAAGAGTGAAGAGTTGAGAGTTAAAGCAGAGTCGGTGCCCACTGCTTCCCGGCCGCCAGCAGGGGGTACGGCAACTTTGAGCCCCTCACTGGTAACTCTTAACTCGTCACTCTTAACTCTTAACTGATTTCCCAGCACCCGGCTCAGGGCCAGGGCGGCCAGCAGGGGCATGGCCAGCTGGGCAATAACCAGGGCCATGCTCACGGCCCGGAATTTATTGTAGCCCGGCAGCAGGTCGAACACCAGGTTGTTCAGCGTCTCAAAGTTCTTGCCCCAGGCCAGCAGCAGCGACAGCACGGTGCCTGCCAAGAGCCAGTAGCGCGTGCGCCTATCGACCACGAACAGCCCCAGCACAAACAGCAGACACACCACCGCGCCCACGTACACCGGCCCCGAGGTGCTGGGCTGCGCGCCCCAGTAGGTGGGCAGGCTGCTCAGATAATCCGTGGGCAGGCCGGCTTTGGCAATGTTCGAGTCGGGCCCCAGGCTCATCTGGCTGGCGCCGCCAAAGTAGTTGGGTAGCAGCAGGGTCACGGTTTCGGCCACGCCGTAGCTCCAGCCGAAAGCGTATTCCCGGTCGCGGTTGGGCCCCGCGGCGTCGGCGGCCGGGCCGGCGGCGGGCGCCGCGCTCAGCTCCGAGCGGCTGCGGGTGCTGAACGTGCTGTAC
>CAXUEM010000380.1:0-3483 GCA_964249885.1 uncultured Hymenobacter sp.
CGCCGTGGCCTGGCCGCTGGCGCGAGTGTACGCCCGCATCTGGCCCCAGTACCCGGTAGCGGCGCGTGATGCTTTGTTCTTTAAACTCGCCGCGCGCAATGCTCAGGTAGTCCCGCGAATCGAGCGAGTGCGAGAAGTCATAGTGCACGTACATGGTGTAGGCCGGGCCGGCCAGCACGCCCAGCGCCAGCAGATACATCAGCAGCACGGGACGCAGGCGGGCGGGCAGCGCGGAGATTATTCCCATAAAAAGCCGAAAAAGCAGGCCCGGCAAAAGTAGCGGGCAGTCAGCCCGGGTCGCCGCCGAAGCCTTCCAACTGGCCGTTGTCAGTTTGTCTGCTTAGCTGGGTACCCCCTGCTGGCTTACCCAAAACCAGTCGCGCCGCCTATTTGCTGTTTGATATAAGAGTCAGGGCGAGAAAAGAGGTCGGTGGGACTGTAGCCTGTATACACTGCCGGGGCAAGAGAAAAAGGCCGCTTCGGGAGCGACCTTTTCTTCTTGCCCCGGTACGTAGTGGGGATATTGTATGGCTTTCTGCCTGAAATTAAACTGCCGGGTTGGGCGTAGCGGGACTTTCGTAGGGCTGAGCAGCTTCTATGGGCAGGCGAATGTCTTCGGAATCATTAACCAGCAGGGTCAGCAAGCCCGACAGTATCATAGAGCAGCCACCGAGCACCAGCGTGTAAACGGACTCGCCGCCAAACACATTCTGGGTAAAGAATCCCAGAATCAGTCCCGCTACTACCTGCGGAATCACGATGAAAAAGTTGAACACGCCCATGTAGTAACCCATTTTATTGGCCGGCAGCACCCCGGCCAGCATGGCGTAAGGCACGCTCAGAATAGAAGCCCAGGCAATGCCTACGCCCACCATGGACACCAGCAGCAGCTTGGGGTCCTGAATGAAGTAAATAGAAATCAGGCCCAGCCCGCCGGCCGTCAGGCATAGCATGTGGGTGAAGCGGCGGCTGGTAGCCCGCGCGATGGCCGGCAGCAGCAGGGCAGCCAGCGCCGATACGCCGTTGTACACGGCAAAGCAGATGCCCACCCAGTCGGCGCCCTCATTATATACTTTGGAAGTGGCATCGGCGGTGTGGTAGATGTGGCTGGTGACGGCGGGAGTGGTGTAAATCCACATCGAGAACAAGGCTAGCCACGAAAAAAACTGCACAATGGCCAGTTGCCGCATGGTCTTGGGCATCTGGAAAATACCCGAGAACGAAGCTTTCAGCCCGTTGACGAAACCGGCACTCTGGCGCTTTTCTTCTTCAAATTCAGCCAGGTTCTCGGGGGGATACTCTTTGGTGCGCAACACGGTCCAGAGCACCGCCATGAAGAACGCAATGCCGCCGATGTAGAAGGCATACTTCACCGAGGGCGGAATCTGCCCGGCCGGCGCGGTATTGGGCACGTCAAACCAGTTGGTGAACATCCAGGGCAGCGAGGATGCCACGACGGCGCCCACGCCGATAAAAAACGTTTGCGCCGCAAAACCCGTGGTGCGCTGCTCGGCCGGGAGCAGGTCGCCCACCAGCGCCCGAAACGGCTCCATGCTGATGTTGATGCTCGAGTCCATAATCCAGAGCATGCCCACGGCCATCCACAAAGCCGTCACGTTGGGCATGACCAGCAGGGCGAATGAGGCCAGGATGGCGCCAATCAGAAAAAAAGGCCGCCGCCGGCCCCAGCGCGGGCTCCAGGTCCGGTCAGACACATAGCCCACGATGGGTTGCACGAGCAGACCGGTCAGCGGGGCAGCCAGCCAGTACAAGGCTATTTCGGTGCCGCCCAGCGTTTCGAAAATGCGGCTCACATTGGCGTTCTGCAGCGCAAAGCCGAATTGAATGCCGAGAAAGCCGAAGCTCATATTCCAGATTTGCCAGAAGCTCAGGCGGGGTTTCTGACTGGTACTAGTGGTGGACGGGGCCGCGGATACGGATGCCATTTGGGGAAAAAGAATGGGTGGGGCGGGAAAAGCAGAAGGCTGCCCGCCGCCTGCAATCAGACGCGCAAGCAGCCTTCAAATCTAGGGATTCGGGGCCGTACTACGGTAAAGTTACCGGGGCTTTATCTCAAATATCTGCGCGCTGAGTGGGGCCAGCGTCAGGTTGAGGGCCGGCTGGGTGGGCGTGCCGTTGAGAATGTCGGTGTAGGTGTAGAATTTCTGCGGATTGAGGCCCATGGCGGCGTAGGCGGCGGGCGGAATGGTGAGCACCGGGCGGTAGCTCTGCGTATCGGAGAAGTTGACCACCACCACCAGCTGCTGCTTGGCGGTGTGGCGCAGGTAGGCGTACACGTGCTTGGTGTTGAACTGCTTGCTCAGGTTGTTGGCGTCCTGCAGCTCGTAGAACCGGCCAGCGCGCAGGGCTTCGTTGCTGGCCGTGAGCGTGAGCAGCTTCTGGTAGAACTCGCGCAGGGTTTTCTGCTCGGCCGAGAGCTTGGCGCCGTCCATTTTGCCCTGGTTCAGCCATTTCTGGTGCTCGGGCACGCCCCAGTAGTCGAAGATGGTGGTGCGGCCGTCGTCGCCGCTGAAGCCCTCGGCGCCGCGGCCGGGCTCGGCCACGTCCTGGCCCATGTACAGCATCACCGGGCCCGAGGCCAGCGTGGCCGTCACGGTCATGGCCGGAATGGCGCGGCGCGGGTCGCCGGCAAACTCCTTGCTGGCGATGCGCTGCTCGTCGTGGTTTTCCAGAAAGCGCAGCATGTGCGAGGCGATGCCGCGGCTTTCGGTGTTCCAGACGCGGGTAATTTCCTCGGTGTTGCCTTCCTGCCGCATCAGCCGGCGCAGGCCGTCGTACAGGCCTACCTTGTCATACAGAAAGTCAAAGCGCCCTTTTTTAATATAGGTGCCGTACTCCTTGGGGTTGTAGATTTCGGCGATGAAAAGAATGCCGGGCTTTACTTTCTTGACCTCGGGAATGGCATAGGCCCAGAACTCGACGGGCACCATCTCGGCCATATCGCAGCGGAAGCCGTCCACGTCCTTTTTGGCCCAGTACACCAGGATGTCCTTCATCTTCACCCAGGTATCGGGCACGGGTGCGAAGAACGTCTGCCGGTTGGTCTGGTAGTCGACGCCGTAGTTGAGCTTCACGGTTTCAAACCAGTCGTCCATCTTGGGCGCCTCGCTGAACACGTCGTTGCCGGTGGCTTTGGCCGGAAACTCCTGGTACTTGGTGTCCTCGTTGGGGGCCTTGGCCGCGCCCATGGGGTTGTAGCCGGTGGGCACCACAAACTGCTTGCCGGGCAGGTAATAGAAGTTGTTGTTCGGGGCGAAGGTCTTGGTTTTGTCGTCCCGGGCGCCCAGGTCTACCACGCCGGCCGGCTTGGCATCCGACTTATACGAGCGGGCTACGTGGTTGGGAATGAAGTCGATAATGACTTTCAGGCCGTTGGCGTGTGTGCGCTGCACCAAGGCATCGAATTCAGCCACCCGGTTTTTGACGCTCACTGCTAGGTCAGGGTCCACGTCGTAGTAGTCG
>CAXUEM010000381.1:0-2747 GCA_964249885.1 uncultured Hymenobacter sp.
ATCAAGCTCGTGGCCGCCGACTTCGGGGCGGCCCTGCTGGCCTGGATAAGTTTCTTTCTGCTGCGCAAGTACCTGCTCAGCGAAATCACGCCCGGCTACCGCTTCCGCGAGAACGACCTGTTCTACCTTTCCGGCGCGACCCTGATGATAGCCTCGTTCTGGACCGTGCTCTACGCCCTGCTGGGCGAGTACCGCGACATCTTTCGCAAGTCGCGCCTGAGCGAGATTATCCGGCTGGCGCGGGTGTCGGTGCTAGGCGTGGTGGTCATTTTCTTCGCCCTGCTGCTTGATGATGGCGTGAGCTCCTACCGGCTCTACTACAAAACCGCGGCGGCGTATTTTCTGCTGCACTTTCTGCTCACGGCCGTGCTGCGCACGCTGGCCGTGAGCAGCGTGCAGCGGCTGGTGCGCGGCGGCATCATCTCGTTTCCGACCCTGCTGGTGGGCTCCAACGCCCTGGCCCTGGACACGTTTCGGGAGCTGCGGCGCACCGGCCGTCACCTGGGTTTGCGCCTGGTGGGCTTCGCGCCCGTCGGCGACACCGTGGACCCCCTGCTGGCCGCCGAGTTGCCCGCCACGGGCTCCTACCGGCGGCTGCCGGCGCTGGTGCGGGCCCTGCACATCGAGCAGGTCATCATCGCCATCGAGCCCAGCGAGCACCGCCTGATTCAGGAAATTCTGACTTTGCTGGAAGGCTCGCCGGCCCGGGTCAGCATCCTGCCCGACTTGTACCAGATGCTGTTGGGCTCGGTGAAAGTCAACCACTTATTCGGCACGCCGCTCATCGAAATCAAGCAGGATTTGCTGCCGGTCTGGCAGCTGGTGCTCAAGCGCGTGTTCGATGTGGTGGGCTCGGCCCTGTTTCTGGTGCTGGCCTGGTGGGTGTACGCCGGCACGGCCCTGATGGTGCGCCTGTCCTCGCCCGGGCCGGTGTTCTACCGGCAGGAGCGCATTGGGCGCGGCGGCCGGCCGTTTCACATCATCAAGTTCCGCTCGATGTACCTCGACGCCGAGAAAGCCGGCCCCGCCCTGAGCTCCGACTTCGACCCGCGCATTACCAAGTGGGGCCGCTTCATGCGCCGGGTGCGCCTCGACGAGCTGCCCCAGTTCTGGAACGTGCTGCGCGGCGACATGAGCCTGGTGGGCCCGCGGCCCGAGCGCCAGTTTTTCATCGACCAGATTGTGAAAATCGCGCCCCATTACCGCCACCTGCACCGCGTGCGCCCCGGCCTCACCAGCCTGGGCCAGGTGAAGTACGGCTACGCCGAAACCGTGCCCCAGATGGTCGAGCGGCTCAAGTTCGATATTCTTTACATCGAAAACATGAGCCTGGCTATGGACTTCCGGGTGCTGCTCTACACGCTCAAGATTATCATGGAAGGCCGGGGTAAATAAATCACAGATGGTGCAGATAAAGCCGCTGATGACGCAGATGACCGCCTGCCGTCAGGATGATGTTCTGACGTTGGATTTGTTCTGGTAAAAAAATTTAAGTACATCATTGTTGTTCAATGAGTTAGTTTTTTGATTTTTACTGATTAAAAATGGAGCAGGAGTCCAAGCACAAGGAACTGACTGGAAACATCATTGGGGCGGCGATGCAGGTTTATTCGCAGCTGGGTGTGGGATTTCCGGAAGTAGTTTATCAGCGGTGCCTAGCCATCGAGCGAAAGCAAAAGGGGTTGGCTTTTGCGCGGGAGCTTGATTTGCCCCTGTTTTACCGGAACGAGCAAGTTGGAAGCCGGCGGGTTGACTTTTTGGTCGAAAACACCGTGCTGGTAGAGCTAAAAGCGGTGAGCGAGGTCACACCTTTGCACCACGCTCAGGTTCTGAACTACTTGCACGCCTACCGGTTGGAAGTGGCCCCACTCCTGAATTTTGGCGAATCTCGCCTTGGCTACAAACGATTCGTCAACTCTCCGCGTCCCGCTTAATTCCACCCATCCATCCCCAGAACGAATCCGCCGCCAGAACATTATCTGCGTCATCCGCGGCTTCATCTGCACCATCTGTGATTCATGTTTACCGGAATAGTTGAAGCCCTGGGCACGGTCGTTTCCTTCGCCGACGAGGGCACGAACCGCCATTTTACCATTCACTCGCCCTTCGCGGCGGAGCTGAAAATCGACCAGAGCGTGGCCCACGACGGCGCCTGCCTCACCGTGGTGGCCGTGGACGCCGAAGCCGGCACCCACGTGGTGACGGCCATTCAGGAAACCCTGCGCAAAACCAACCTGGGCCAGTGGCAGCCCGGCCGCCGCATCAACCTGGAGCGCTGCCTCGCGGCCGGCGGCCGCTTCGACGGCCACATCGTGCAGGGCCACGTGGACCTGACGGCCGAGTGCGTGCAGGCCGACGACCAGCAGGGCTCCTGGCTGTTCCGGTTCCGGCATGCGTCGGGGCCGCAGTTCCTAACCGTGGAGAAAGGCTCTATCACCGTCAACGGCACTAGCCTGACCTGCTTCGAGAGCACCGACGACGCCTTCTCGGTGGCCATCATCCCGTACACCTACGAGCACACCAGCTTCCAGGAAATGCGGGTGGGCTCGGTCGTGAACCTGGAGTTTGACATTGTGGGCAAGTACGTGGCCAAGCTGCTGGCACGCAACGGCTAGGGCTGCCCGCGCCACCGGGGCCGGGCAACCCGCGGGCGCGGGCTGCGTTCAGGCGAGGGTAGTTTGTTCTTTCCACGCCTCACCGCTACCAGTTATGTCCAGCAAACGCGAATTAATCGAGCCCAACGAAGG
>CAXUEM010000381.1:2757-3067 GCA_964249885.1 uncultured Hymenobacter sp.
ATCCGACGACCTCAACCGCTCCTTGTCGCGCGACAACGACCAAGACGCCCAAACCACCAGCAAGCCCGGCCACGGCGACCGAGGCGACCGGCACACCGGCGACGAAAGCCGGCAGTAACCGCCGCCGGTAGCCGCTGGTGTAGTGTTAGGCCTAACGAATGAATGTGTTCAGCTAAAAAGCCCCCATTGCCGCAGGCCGTGGGGGCTTTTTGATTTTCATTTTTCCGCGTCCCGTGGCACGTGAGCGGGGCGGGCACCAGGGGCAAGGCTACGCGCGAGCCGGCCACCAGCGCGGGGCCAGGCGTTGGTA
>CAXUEM010000381.1:3183-3479 GCA_964249885.1 uncultured Hymenobacter sp.
GTCGGCGCGCGTCATCACCCCGTCGAACAACGGCACGGCGGCCCCGCCCAGCACATCGCTCAGGTAGTGCGCCCCAAGGTAGATGCGGCTGTACGAAAGCCAGGCGGCCCAGCCGAAAGCCAGCAGCTTGGCCGCCCGAAACCGGCCCGCCGGCAGCACCAGGGCCAGAAACACGGCCAGCGCCATGGTATTGGCCGCATGCGAGGACAGAAACCCGAACTGCCCGCCGCAGCCGCCCGGCAGGTGCAGCAGGCCGGCCAGGTCGGGGCTGTGGCAGGGGCGGGGGCGGGCAAAAT
>CAXUEM010000382.1:0-1148 GCA_964249885.1 uncultured Hymenobacter sp.
ATCCTGAATGTAGCGCACGGTGCCCAGCTCGCGCTGGACCCCATTTTTCAGGTGCAGCCGCTGGGCCGCCGCCCGGTGCGGGCCCAGCGCGTGCCCGCCACCCAGGCCACCCAGGCCCTGAGTGAGGCCAACGAGGGCCGCCTGCTGCGCATCCCGGGCGTGAAACGCCTGAGCGCGGCCGGCCCCGCCGCCGAAACTGGCCTGGCTCTGAACCCCGAAACCACCTACCTGCTCGATGGCCTGGCCGGCGCCGCCGTGCGCCTGCCCGCCACCAGCACCGGCCCCGAGGGCCTGGCCGGACAGTTTGCGCCCACCAACGCGCCCTTCGACCTGCTGGGCATCGTGAGCCGCGACCCGGAAACCGGCGGCTACTTTTTGCTGCTGCGCCAGCGCGGCGACTTCCGCCGCGACGGCGGCCTGCCCCGGCTGCGCGAGGAGCCCGTGCCCACGGCCATCACGCCCACCTCGCTCACCATCGCCTTCGAGACCCTGAATGCCGGCGACACCCGCGTGAACTACGGCACCAACCCCGCCCGTCTGCTCGCCGCCCCGCGCCAAGCCGAGCTGACTACCAAGCACAGCATCACGCTGGAAAACCTGCAGCCCGCCACCACCTACTACATCGAAGTCAGCTCGGCCAACGAAACCGGCGTCTTCAAGGCCGCGCCGGTGGTGATGATAACCGGACAATTGAACTAGCGGCCGGCGCGCCGATTCCCGGGGCTTGACACTGGCCAGCAGGGGGTACCGGCCAGCCGGGCGCGGCGTCCGGGCGGCGCTCACGCGGGGCGGCTTTGCTCACAAAATCTTAATTCCGGGTTTACCGCAAAGTCGGCGCGTCGTGCCGACCTTTGTGAGTACCTGCGTGCCCGGCAGATTTTAATAGGCTGCGCCGCCTCAGCTCTTTATCGAATTATTATTCTACTTCCTTTCTTGATGCGAAACTTTACTCTGTGGGCTCTGCTGCTGGTTTTAGGCACGGGTTGGTCGGCCCGGGCCCAGGAAATCACCATTGCCCAGGCCCGAGGCCAGGCGCCGGCCTACCAGGCCACGGGGCCGGTGGTCACGCTGCGCGGCGTGGCCCTGAACGGCGCCGAGCTGCGCGACATTCGCTACATCCAGGATGCCACCGGCGGGCTGGGCGTGTA
>CAXUEM010000382.1:1158-3459 GCA_964249885.1 uncultured Hymenobacter sp.
GGGGGGGGGGGGGGGGGGCGGGGGGGGGGGGCGGGGGGGGGGGGGGGCCCCCCCCCCCCCCCCCGCGCCAGGGCGACGTGGTGCTGGTCACCGGCAACCTCAAGGACTTCCGCGGGCTGCTCGAAATTGACCCCATCACCTCGCTCACGGTGGTGTCGGGCAACGCCCCGCTGCCCGAGCCGGTGGTGTTTCCGGCCGGCGGCCTCAATGCCGCGTTTGCCGAGCAGTACGAGGGCCGGCTCGTGCGCCTCAACGGCCTGACCAGCATCAACAACGACAACGGTACGCCGGTCAGCTCCTTCCAGCCGGTGTCGGCGGGCTATAAGATTAACAACGACGCGGCCACCAAGCTCTACATCAACGGCGGCTCGACCGGGCCCGACGGCCTCATCGGCAAGCCCGCTCCCACCGGCACCTTCGACGCGGTGGGCATCCTGAGCCAGTACACCTTCGCTACTTCCGGCACGGGCGGCTACCAGCTGCTGCCGCGCCTGTACGCCGACTTCCGGCAGGGCAGCACCCCCAACCTAACCAGCGGCCTGACCTCGACCAGCATCAGCACCACGGGCTTCACGGTGCGCTTCCAGACCCAGAACCCCGGCGACACCCAGCTCAGCTACGGCACCTCCCCGGCGGGCCCGTTCACGACGGTCAGCGACGCGGCCAGCGTCACGAGCCACACGCTGGCCCTGACCGGCCTGACCGCCGGCACAATTTACTATGTGCAGGCCGCCTCGGTGAACAGCACCGGCCGCTCGGAGTCGCGGGTGACGGCCATGGCCACGGCCTCGCGCTCGAGCGGGCGCATCCGCACCTACTTCAACAGCCCCGTGGACCAGAGCCTGTCTTTGCCCGGCAACGGCGCCACTTACCTGGCCCAGGGCCGCGTGGCCGACACGCTGGCCGCCTACATCGACCGGGCCCAGGAAACCGTGGACGTGACCATCTACAACTGGAACAGCCCCACCATCCTCAGGGCCGTGAACGACGCGCACTCGCGCGGCGTGAAGGTGCGCGTCATCTACGAGGACGACAATTCCAATGTGAGCATCGCGGGCCTGAACGCAGCCATCGGGCGGGCGGCGCGGCCGGCGCAGACCAATACCACCGGCTCGCAGATTCGGGGCATCATGCACAACAAATTCGTGGTCATCGACGCTAACTCAACCGACCCCAACCGGCCCTGGGTCTGGACCGGCTCGACGAACTGGACGCCCGGGCAGCTGGCTTCCGACCCCAACAACGTCATCACGGTGCAGGACCAGAGCCTGGCCCGCACGTACTTGCTGGAGTTCGAGGAAATGTGGGGCGGCAGCGCCCTGCAGCCGGGCAGCACCCGCTTCGGCTCGCGCAAAACCGATAACACCCCGCACTACTTCAGCATCGGCGGCCGGGCGGTGGAGAGCTGGTTTTCGCCCACCGACAACGTGAACAACCGCCTGCTGGAAGCCATTCAGACGGCCGACAACGACCTGCACGTGGCCACCATGCTCATCACCCAGGCCAACGTGGGCAACGCGCTTAAGAATCAGATTACGGCCAGAAGCATTGCTGCCTGCTCCGAAGTGCTGCTCAACGCCGATGAGGCGCCCGGCGACGTGGTGTACGCCAACATCCGCTCGACGCCCGGCCTGGAGCAGCGCTCGTTTCTGGACAATCGGCCCGGCATCATGCACCACAAAACCCTGCTCGTGGACGCCGGCGCCCCGCTCTCCGACCCGCTCGTGTTCGTGGGCTCGCACAACTGGAGCCTGTCGGCCGACACCGAAAACGACGAAAACACGCTGGTCGTGCACGACGAGCGGGTCGTGAACCAGTACTACCAGGAGTTCGGCCAGCGCATCGCCGACCAGGGCCGAACCGGCATCGTGGTGTGCCGCTTCAACCTGACCGGCACGGCCACCCGCGCGGCCACCGTGCAGCAGTCCTCGCTGCGCGTGTATCCCAACCCGGCCGCCGGCCGCTTCCGGGTGGCCCTGCCCCCTGCTGGCCCGGCCCGCACCGCCGAGGTGACGCTGCGCGACCTCACCGGCCGCGAAGTGCTGCGCCAGACCCGCCCGCTGCAGGGCCAGGAGCTGAGCATCGACGCCGCCAACCTCAAAGCTGGCCTGTACCTGCTGCAAGTCACGACGGCCGGCGCCACCCAGACCGCGCGTGGTAGTGGAGTAGCAAATAAGCAGCTCGAATAAGCAAAAAGGCGGTTCCTGAAGTGGAACCGCCTTTTTGTTTTTAAATCTGATTCTTACCCCCTGCTGGGCCTGGCCCTGGGCTAGCGCAGGGCGTTGAGCGTGGTGCCGGGCT
>CAXUEM010000383.1:0-698 GCA_964249885.1 uncultured Hymenobacter sp.
CGATATGCTGCGGCGCGTCTCGCAGGAACTGGTGCTGGAGCTCAGCCGCCGCCTCACGCCCGTGGATGCCAGCGTGCTGATTGAGTACCGCTCCATCAACGAAATGGAGTTTCACATCAAGTTCTCCGGCGACCTGCTAGTGTTCGTGATGCACTCCAACATCATTACCTTCCCCGACGACTACGGCCCGCTGCCCAGCCAGTACGTGGAGGCGGATTTTCGGCGCCGCTTCTTCGGCCACATCATGGCCTACAACTTCATGGCCGACAGCATCAAGTACCAGCGCCTGAGCGACCCCGGCTACCTGGTGGGCCGCCTGCTGGTCAACATCGAAAGCCACTTCTACCTCGAAGGCGTGCAGCAGCTGGAGCTGCCCGAAAACGACATGTCGGACAACATCATCACGCCCGACATGCTCAAGCTCTTCGTGGAAAGCGCCATGATTGCGGCCGTCAACAACGACCTGATGGCCCCGCCGCTGCCCGAAATCAAGAAAATCACCGTCAAGCAGAAACTGGAAAACCAGCAGGTGAGCCGCGGCAGCAAGGTCGGTTTCAGCTTCTCCAGCCAGCAGCAGCTGCCGGAATAAGGCAAAAAGCTAGTCTGTGCTCTATAACAAAAATAGAACGTCATGGGGGGGGGGGCCCCACCCCCCGGAGGGGGGCGGGAGGGGGGGTGTGTGGCCGGGGGGGGGTGGT
>CAXUEM010000383.1:708-3456 GCA_964249885.1 uncultured Hymenobacter sp.
CCCGGGTTTTGTGGGGGGGGGGACCTCCGCTTTACGTTCTTTCATGAACGTTCTGGCGCTAGCCGCGCCGGCCGTAGCCCACTTTCTCGCGCACCCGGGCCAGCACCTCGCTGCCGTAGGCCTGGGCCTTGCGGGCGCCTTCGGCCAGGCGGGCGTCTACTTCGGGCAGATTGTCCATGAAGAAGCTGAACTGCCGGCGCTCCTCAGTGAAGCGGCTCAGTATCAGCTCGAACAGCTCCTTTTTGGCGTGGCCGTAGCCGTAGCCGCCGGCCTCGTAGCGGGCGCGCAGCTCGGCGGTTTGCTCCGGAGTAGCCAGCAGGGAGTAGAGCTTGAAGGTGGTGTCGGTGTCGGGGTTTTTGGGCGCTTCGAGCGGGGTGCTGTCCGAGACGATGCCCTTGATGGTTTTGAGCAACTCTTTTTCCTCGGCGAAAATGTCGATGATGTTGCCGTAGCTTTTGCTCATCTTGGCGCCATCGGTGCCGGGGATGGTCATCAGCTCGGCGTCGACGCGGGCTTGGGGCAGTACGAAGGTTTCGCCGTACTTATTGTTAAAGGCCGTGGCAATGTCGCGCGTGATTTCCAGGTGCTGAATCTGGTCTTTGCCCACCGGCACTACTTCGGCGTCATACAGCAGAATGTCGGCCGCCATGAGCACGGGGTAGGTGAACAGGCCGGCGTTTATGTCCGAGAGCCGGTTCGACTTGTCCTTGAATGAGTGGGCGTTGGCCAGCATGGGGTAGGGCGCAAAGCAGCTCAGGTACCAGGTCAGCTCGGTCACCTGCGGCACGTCGGACTGCCGGTAGAACAGGTTCTGCTCCGTATCGAAGCCGCAGGCCAGCCAGGCGGCGGCCACGGCGTAGGTGTTGCGGCGCAGCAAATCGGCATCGCGCACGGTGGTGAGCGAGTGCAGGTCGGCAATGAAGTACAGCGAGCTATTGGCCGAGCTTTTTGACAGCGCAATGGCGGGCAGAATGGCGCCGAGCAGGTTGCCCAGATGCGGGCGGCCCGTGCTTTGGATGCCGGTGAGGATGCGGGACATGAAAATGCAAAATAGGGCTATTTAGGCGCGATGTTGAGCGGCTGTCCGGTATTGAGCGCCCTCAGGATGGCCGGCAACTCCGAGACAGTCATGTTCGTGCTTTCAACCAATTTAACTAAGTCTGCTCGGGAAGCAATATGGGGCAGCAAGGCCGCCCGAAACGCCTGGTAGCCCTCATTGGGAAAGGTGTAGATTCGGTCGCCGCGCTGTAACAAATAGAGGCGGTTAAAGCCGCCCCCGCCGCCATACATCATGCCGCCGCCCACCATGGGCATTGCGCCGCCGCCTTCACTGGGATATTCGTAGCGCGACAACACTACCTGCCCGCTGTCGAGCTGCTCCACAAACTCCTGCACCACCGAAAAAGGAGGCATCAGCTTTCCCCGCCGTACCTCACAGCCGCCGGCGGTGATGTACTTCCGGGCGCCCATCCGAAAAGAGGAAACCTGATAAGGAATAAGCTTGATGCTCTTGCCTTTGGCATCTTTGGCCAGCAGCAACTCGCTGTTGCGCAATTTAAGCAGGCTCGGGTGGCGGGTGCCAGGCGCTTCGCGCAGTACATAAGAGCCCAGCTCGAAAGAAGCAGACTGCGCCCGCAGCAACTGCGGCAATAATAGAGCAGGGAAAAAGAGAAGCAGGCGCATAAAATGAAAAACTAAAACTTGAAAGCCGCCGCAAGCTACACACTCACATCGGCCGCCGCTTCCTGCTGCAGCTCCACCGTGTCATCCGGCCCCAAATACCGGTCAATAAGGTAGTGCGCTAGGTAGAGCACGGGCGTGAGCAGCAGGGCCGAGGCGAATTTATACCAGTAGTTGGCGTTGGCCACGCTCAGCACCTGCGCAAAGGTCCAGTTGCCGAACAGGTAAAACGCCACGAACAAGACCACGAAGGAGTCGACGAGCTGCGAAACGAGCGTGGAGCCGGTGGCGCGCAGCCAGATAAACCGGCTGCCAGTGAGTTGGCGCAGGCGCTGAAAGATGGTAGCGTCGAGAAACTGCCCAAGCAGAAAGGCAATGAGCGAGCCGACGATGATGCCCAGGCCCTGCCGGAAAATACTCTGGTAGGCAAAGTTCACGTCGAAGGGCCGGCCCGCCGGGTCGGTGCCGTTGGCCTGCAGCCAGAAGGCCGCCGGGGGCAGCTTGGTGGTGAGGAAAATCACCCCGAAGGCATAAATCAGCAGCGCTACGGTCAGCAAACTCACGCGCAGCACCCCGGCCCGGCCGAAGTACTCGTTCAGAATATCGGTCGTGACAAAAACCGCCGGCCAGATGAGTACGCCCGCCGTGAGGTTGCCGGGCAGGCCCAGCAGCTTATCCACGGAGAATATCTTGACGCCGATAACCTCGGCCAGCAGGGCATTGACCAGAAAAATGCCGCTGAGCACCAGGTAGAGCTGCTGCTTTTTGTGGGAGAAGGAAGCCGGCATCAGCAGGGCAGAAAGCAGATTAGAGCGAGATGGTGAGGCCCTCGTGGGCCAGCTCGGTGCGCTCGAACACGGCGCGGGCCTCGGCCAGCAGGGGGTCGAGGGTTTTGTAGCGGCTGGAAAAGTGCCCGATGAGCAGCTGCCGGACCTCGGCGGCCTGGGCCAGCTCGGCGGCTTGGTGGGCGGTGCTGTGGTAGGTCTGGGCGGCGCGCTCCTGGCTTTCGTGCAGAAAGGTGGCCTCGTGGTAGAGCAGGTCGACGCCGCGCACCAGCTCGGCCAGGGC
>CAXUEM010000384.1:0-3426 GCA_964249885.1 uncultured Hymenobacter sp.
CAATGCGCTCATTGGCGGTCAGGCTAACCGGGCGGATGTCGTTTTTCGCCCACGGATGGTCGGTGTTCAAGTCAATCTGCCGCCGAATCAGCTTCTGAATGTCCTGCAGATAGGCGCGCTCCTCGTCTTCAACAAAAGAAAACGCGGTGCCGAAGGCTCCGGCCCGGCCGGTGCGGCCGATACGGTGCACGTAGGTTTCGGGCTCATTGGGAATCTCGAAGTTGATAACGTGGGTCAGCTCGTCCACGTCGATGCCGCGGGCGGCAATGTCGGTGGCCACCAGCACGCGGGTTTCGCCCGACTTGAAGTTGGTGAGCGCGCGCTGGCGGTGGTTTTGCGACTTGTTGCCGTGGATGGCTTCAGCCGGAATTTTGGCCTGGGCCAGGCCCTTCACCACGCGGTCGGCGCCGTGCTTGGTGCGGCTGAACACGAGCACGCGCTTGATGCTCTGGTCTTTGAGCAGGTGCTCCAGCAGAGCCGGCTTGTCGTGCTTATCGACCAGAAACACGCTCTGCGTCACAGTGTCGGCAGTGCTCGAAACGGGCGTCACGGCCACGCGCACCGGGTTGGGACGCAGGATGGTGCTGGACAGGTCCTGAATGGCGGCGGGCATGGTGGCCGAGAAAAACAGGGTCTGGCGGGCCACCGGCAGCTTGGGTAGGATGCGCTTGATGTCGTTGATAAAGCCCATGTCGAGCATGCGGTCGGCCTCGTCGAGCACGAATACCTCCACGGAGCGCAAATCCACAAATCCCTGGTTCATCAGGTCGAGCAGGCGGCCAGGCGTGGCAATGAGCACCTCCACGCCGCGGCGCAGGATGTTGGTCTGGGGCGTCTGGCCCACGCCGCCGAAGATGACGGTGTTGCGCAGCTGGGGCAGGTAGCGGCCGTAGGCCGTGAAGCTCTCCCCAATCTGAATGGCCAGCTCGCGGGTAGGCGTGAGCACGAGGCAGCGGATGCGGCCCGGCGCCTGCCGGCTTACCTGCGCCGTCTGGTGCAGGTTCTGGAGGATGGGCACGGTGAAGGCGGCGGTTTTGCCGGTGCCGGTCTGGGCCACACCCAGCAGGTCTTTGCCTTCCAGCACGTGCGGAATGGCCTGCTGCTGAATGGGCGTGGGGGACGTGTAGCCTTCTTCGTGCAGGGCACGCAGCAAAGGCTCAATAAGGTTGAGGTCGGAAAACAGCATGAAAAATAGGGGGTAACCACCGCCCCACCCAGCAGGGTATAGAAGCGGCCAGCGGGCACGGCAGCCGTCGGCAAACCTGCGAAACCCGAACGGGGAAAAGAGAAAAAGCGGCTGCGGCAGCTCTACTAAAAAAGCAAGGCTCGCAGGCAGCGCCGGGCACGGCCGGCCCGTATAGTAGCGCCAGGGCGCCGGGCCGGGAGCCGCACCGACAGCGGCTCCTCTGGGGCAAAGATACCCTTTTCTTTACGGTTAAGTTCACCAGGGCAAGCCTGCCCGCGCCAACGGGTGGTCCGGCGAGCTGTCAGTAGCCGGTTGTCAGTTGCCAGCCAGCTACGTATCAACGCTTTGACAACCAGCAATCCGCGCCCAATAACCACCAGCCTTCCTCAGCTTATGCAGATTACCGACCGCCGCCCCGCCTATAACGGCCACTTCAAGGTTAGCCTGCTCACCCTGCGCGACGACGCGGGCACTGAGCTGAAACGCGAGCGGTTTGAGCCCGGCCGGGCCGTGGCCGCGTTGGTGTATGACACCGCCCGGCAGCTTTACGTGCTGGCCCGGCAGTACCGTGTCGGCCCCGAGGCCCCCCTGCTGGAGCTGGCCGCCGGCATGATAGACGGCGCCGAAACCGCCGAAACCGCCGTGCGCCGCGAAATTCAGGAAGAGCTGGGCTACGAAGTCGACAAACTCGATGAAATCGTGGCCATGTGGCCCTCGCCCGGCACCAGCGCCGAGCGCATCACCGTGTTCTACGCCGAAGTCAGCCACCGAAACGGCGCCGGCGGCGGGCTGCTGGAAGAAAACGAGAACATCGAAATGGTGGAGCTGAGCTGGGAAAGCCTGCTGGCCGCCCCTCTGACCGATGCCAAGACCCTGCTGGCCGTGCAGTGGGCCCGGCTGCGGGGGTAAGTTCGCGTCATTTAGCTGGCGCATTTAGGCGCCGCCTGAACGCGCGTCAGCCAGTCCCGGCACTGAATGCGAGGTCCTACTTGCCCTTCGCTGGCACGAGTTTAGCGCAGCGTAACTCGTGCCTGACTCATGATATGGAGTTTGCAACTACACTGCCGCAACGCGGCAAGCTCGCGGCCGCGCCAGTTAGGTCGTTCACGTAAATCGTTCTGTTGCGAGGCGCAGCCTCGCCCGGAACCCCGACACGAGTTACGGCTGCGCCTAAACTCGCGCCAGCTAACGGCCAGCAGCAACCAGCATATCAGGGCCCAGACAGGACAAGCAGTGATTTTAAGGTCCTACTTGCCTTCCGGCATCTGCACCAGGTACTCGTAAATCTGGCCCTGGCGCGGGTCGTAAATCTTCACCGTCAACGGCTGGCTGTCAGCCGTTTTAATGAACGGCAGCTGCTGTTCGGCCTTGTACAAGTCGCGGTTCCAGAAGCGGCCGGTGCCGGCCTTCGGGGCGACGCGCCACACCTCTTCCCCGGCTTTGGTCAGGGCCTGCAGCACGAGCAGCGAGGGGTCGGCGTTGGCGCCGCCGCGACGGTAGATAGTCAGCTGCAGGGCGCCGCCGGCGGGCAGGGCGGCCAGGCGGCGCTGGTAGGTCGAGTCCTGCCAGTAGTAAATCTTGCGCATCTCATCGAGCTGGGCCAGCATGGTAGGGTAGGGCAGGTAGCTCAGGCGGGTGTAGGTGCCGTCTTTCTCGGCGTCCTCGTCGGTGTTCTTGGTCACATTCAGTACGTTGCTGCCCTGGGTTTCCTTGGCCGGAAACAGGTAGCGCTTGCGGGGAGTCCCGACTTTAAAATCGGGAATTTTGGGCAGGGCTGCCGCGGCGGAAGTGGCCGGGCTGGCCGGGGCAGCGCCCGGCGTGGGGGCTGCCGTTTGCGCGGCCAGCTGCAGGACGCTGCCTAGTAAAAATAGGAGGGAAGCGGTGAAGCGCGTAGAAATAGGCATAGATCAGAAATTGAAAAACGCTGATTAAGACGCAAAGAACGGCAATATCTGCGAAATGCCCGCGAATCAAGTTTTGTACTCCTGCAAGAATTTCTTGCTGACGCAAGCCGGGTTGGCCCCCGGGCGCCGAACGTAGCAAAAACGTGAACGGGCCGTAACGCCGGCTTCACAGCCCGCGCCGAGCTTTGGGAGCCTGTTCTGCTGCCCGTCTGGGTCTGCCTATGTCCTTCCCCGCCCTGCTGACTTACGGCCGTCGCCTGGCGCACTGGCTGACCTATGAATGGTATCAGCTGGTGCTGTGGCTGGCGTTTGGCCTGTGCATCAGCACCAGTGTGC
>CAXUEM010000385.1:0-3419 GCA_964249885.1 uncultured Hymenobacter sp.
ATGAAGGAGTCGTAGCGGCCAGCCGGCCGCTGGCCCTGCGTTCCGGGCCGCGCCGGCAGCCTTTCTGGCCGCTGGGCGGTTATACCTCACGTCTGCCACTATTTATTATATCCGATGCTGCCTACTCACCGCCCCCGCCGCAACCGCAAGTCGCAGGTTATCCGCGACATGGTGCAGGAAACCCACCTCACGGGCCACGACTTCATTTTTCCGCTCTTTCTGATTGAAGGCCAGAACCAGGCCGTGGGAATCCACTCCATGCCCGGCATTTTTCGCTACTCCGCCGACCGGATTATCGACGAAATCGGGCAGTGCGTGGAGCTGGGAATTAAAGCCTTTGCGCCGTTTCCGGGTTTGAATGACAGCCTGAAAGACCGGCTGGGCAAGGAGTCTACCAACCCCAGCGGCCTCTACCTGAAAACCGTGGCCGACATCAAGCGGCAGTTTCCGGACGTGGTGCTGATGACCGACGTGGCCCTGGACCCTTACAGCTCCGACGGGCACGACGGGGTGGTGGACGCCGAATCGGGCGAAATTCTGAATGACGCGACGCTGGAGCTGCTGGGCCAGATGGCCCTGGCCCAGGCCCGCGCCGGCGCCGACATCCTCGGCCCCAGCGCCATGATGGACGGCCGCGTGGCCTGGATTAGAAGGGTGCTCGATAAAAATGCGTTTCAGCACGTGAGCATCATGAGCTACACGGCCAAGTACGCCTCGGCCTTCTACGGTCCCTTCCGCGACGCCCTGGACTCGGCCCCGAAAAAAGGCGACAAGAAAAGCTACCAAATGAACCCCGCCAATAAGCGCGAGGCCTTGCGCGAGCTGGCCCTGGACGAGGCCGAAGGCGCCGATATGGTGATGGTGAAGCCCGCCCTGAGCTACCTCGACGTGATTCAGACCGTGAAAGCGCACACCCACCTGCCCGTGACGGCCTACAACGTGAGCGGCGAGTATGCCATGATAAAAGCCGCCGCCCAGCAGGGCTGGCTCGATGGGGAGCGCACGATGATGGAGGTGCTGCTCAGCATCAAGCGCGCCGGCGCCGACGCCATCCTGACCTATTTCGCCAAGGAGGCGGCCGCCGTGCTGCGGCGCGGGTAAGCTGATGACGGAGAGCCTGCACTTGCGCCGCGCCACGGCGGCCGACCTGCCTGCCATCGTCGGCTTAATCGGCCGCGTGGTGCCGCTGATGAACGCCGCCGGCAACTTTCAGTGGACCGCCGACTACCCCAACGCGGCGGTGTTCGAGCAGGACATTGCCCGCCGGCACCTGTGGCTGGCCCTGCTAGCCGGGCAGGTGGCGGGCGTGGCCGCCCTCACCACCGACCAGGACCCCGAGTACGCCGACGCCGACTGGGACGCCGCGGAAGAGGCCTTGGTCACGCACCGCCTAGCCGTGGACCCCGGCGCCCAGGGCCAGGGCGTGGCGCAGGCCCTGCTGGCACAGGCCGAAGCCGAGGCCCGCCGCCAGGGCCTGCAAGTGCTGCGCGTGGACACGAACTCCGAGAATACGGCCACCCAGCGCCTGTTTCCGAAGCTGGGCTACCGGTTTGCGGGCGAAATCAAGCTGGCGTTTCGGCCGGGGCTGCGGTTTTTCTGCT
The DNA here is from genome assembly GCA_964249885.1 of uncultured Hymenobacter sp. GTDB lineage: Bacteria > Bacteroidota > Bacteroidia > Cytophagales > Hymenobacteraceae > Hymenobacter. The sequence continues at coordinate 1,602 of CAXUEM010000385.1, forward strand.
ACGAGAAGCGGCTGGCGTAAGCGAAGCGCGAACGGCTGGCGGCTGGGCAAAGACCTGGACCAGGAAGTCCGGCCCGCTCGGGCCGGCCGAAGGCCAGGCGCGCCCGACTTGGCCGGGCCGGCAAAAAGCCCGACCTTTGCCCGCCCGTTTGTCCCGGCAGCTTTGCCAGCTCTTTTGTGCCGGGTCTAATCAGAACAGACCAGGCCACCGGAGCACTAGGCGGGGCAGCCAGCAGGGGGTAGGGCCCCGACGCAAATGGCCTTTCGGTATCTGCTGGCGGCAACGGGCGGGCCGCTTTCCGTATAGGCCGCTCTTTCCCCTTTCATTGCCATGCCCGCTTCCTCTTCCCTGTCCGCCGCCCCCACGGTTCACGTGTTCGACGTCTGCGACACGCTTTTCTACTCCAACACCACCTTCGACTTTATCCGCTTCGCGCTGGAGCGCGGCCAGCAGGGGGGGAGCCTGCGGCTACTGAGCCTGCTGTCGGTGCGCTGGTCGCCGCTGTTTCTGGGCCTGAGCGTGTGGCAAAAGCTGCGCGGCGGCGACCCCATCAAAACCGCCGCCCTGCGTCTGCTCAAAGGGTTTTCGCGGGCCCGGCTCTACCAGCTGGGTGAGGAGTTTGCGGCTGATTTTCTGGAGCCCCTCAAGCTGACGCGGCCCCACCAGCTGCTGGCCGAGCTGGGCGCGCAGCCGGGCGGGCGCACCGTGCTGATTTCAGCCAGCCTCGACCCGGTCATTGCGGCCATAGCCCGGCGCCTGGGCACGGAGTTCAAGTCGTCGGAGCTGGAATATGATGCCCAGGGCAACTGCCTGGGCCGCCTGCGCCGCGACCTCACGGGCCAGAAGCTGGTGGCCCTAAGTGAGCTGCTGGCGGGCGCCGAGCGGCCAGCCCTCACCGTCGTGACCGACAACTTCACCGACCGGGAACTAGTGAAGGCCGCCGCCCAGCGCCACGTGGTGGTGCACCGGCCCGGCGCCAAGCAGTTCTGGCAGGACCTCAACCCCGACTTTATTGAAGCTTACACCCGATGAATTTTCTGCGCTTTCTACTGCCCTATTCGTATTTCTATGCCAGCCGGGTGCAGAAAATCAAGTACTTCATCTACTGGCTCGTAACCGATTGGGCCGTGCCGGCGGCGGTATTTGTGTACTTCACCGGCTTCGACCAGCTATTGCCCACGGCGGGCCGCTTTTTGCTCGGCTACCTGGCGTTTATCTCGATTTATGAAATCGGCTACTTCGGCAACGACGTGTACGCCACCCGGAACGAGGAAAACCCGCGCCTGCGCGTACCCAATTTCCGGCCCTCGGTACCCCAGATTGGCCTGCTGATAGCCGTGCGCCTGCTCGTTTTTCTGGCCATCACCTGGTACCTGGGCGTGCTCGGCAGCCTCACTTGGTGGGGCTTCTACGCCGTGCTGGGCTTGTTTTTCTACCTGCACAATGTGCTGAAAGACAAGCAGCTCAAAATCATGACCTTTATCACGCTGGCGCTGGCGCGGTACCTGGCCCCGATTTTCATCTTCCTCACGCCCGAGCAGCTGGCCGTGGTGGTGGGCCCGGTGCTGCTCAACTACGTGTTCTACCGCACGCTGATGTACATGGACAGCAAGGGCCTGACCAACATGCCCACGCGCACCGCGCCCAGCGCCAAGGTCAACTACTACCTGCTAGCTTTCGGCCCCAGCACCCTGCTGGCCTTGATGACGCACTCCTGGCTGCCGCTGGCCGTCACGGCCTACTACCTGCTGCTGTGGTCGGCCGTGAAAGCCTCCGGCCAGCAGCCCCCGCAGACGGATTAGGGTCTCACTCCTGACT
>CAXUEM010000386.1:0-3101 GCA_964249885.1 uncultured Hymenobacter sp.
GTTTTGACACTGCCAGCAGGGGGGATGGGCTTGCTGTAGTCGGTCATGGTGGCGTGCTCGAGCACGCCGGTGTACCAGACGTGCGAGACGCCCATCTTCTTGAATTCCTGCAGCGCCCGGTCGTTGATGTCGTTGAACTTGCCGCAGCCATTTTCCGCGATGCTGCCCCAGGGCTTGTTCAGGGCTACCTTGTTGCCGAATAAGCGCGGCAGAACCTGGTAGATAACCAGCTTGTTATCAGCCGGGACTTCTTCAGTGGTGTTGGGGTCGGCAGCTGCAGTCGGGGCCACGGGTGGTTGGGCTAGCGGAATAAAGGCCGCCAGCGCCAGCGCCCCGGCCGCAAAGGCGAAGTAGAGAGGTTTTCTCATAATGGGCGTAAGATAGCGCGTTTGCTTTTAGGTGATGACGCAAGGGGGTGATGAGGTAATGAAGAAAAAAAGACCTCATCACCTCATCACCCCCTTTGCTTCATCACCTAAAAGCCCTACCATTCCTGCGTAACCGGGTGCAGCATCAGCTCGTCGATGACGACATGGGGCGGGGCTTCCAGCACATAGCGCACGGCCTGGGCCACGTCGGCGGGGCGCAGGTGGGTTTTCTCGTGCTGGGGCAGGCCGGGGCCGCCGTCGTGAAAGTACGTGTCGACCAAACCCGGATAGATGGTGCTGACCTTGATGCCGTGCGCGCGGACTTCCTTGCGCAGGCTGCCCAGCAGGGCATCCTGGGCGTATTTGGTGGCGCCGTAGAGCGTGCCGTTCTGGAAGGTGCGCTTGCTCACATCGGAGGCAATGCCGATGATGTGGCCTTTTTTCTGGGCCCTGAAGTGGGGCACGGCGTACTTGCAGGGCAGGAAGGTGCCGCGCACGTTGGTGCTGAACATGCGGTCGAACTCTGCGGCCGTGAAATTTTCCAGCTCATTAAAAGAGCCCACGCCGGCGTTGCAGATGAGGATGTCTAGCCGGTCGTAGTGGCGCAGGGTTTCGGCGATGACGTGGGCGGCGTCCTCGTCGTTGCTGATGTCGGCTTCGATGCTCAGGCCCTGGGTTTTCTGGGTGAGGTCTTTCAGCTCGTCGGCGCTACGGGCGACGGCCACCACTTTGGCGCCTTGCAGGGCCAGCAGCAGGGCCGTGGCGCGGCCAATGCCCCGGCTGGCGCCGGTGACGATGGCTACTTGGTCGGTAAGGTCAGTCATGGGATTGGGGTTTGTTCGGGGGCGTTCGGGAAGTTACCGCAGTGGTGCGCAGTGGTTACGCAGAGGGTCGCTGAGGCTCCTCGAGGCCGTTTACTTTACGGATAATGCCTTCTTTCAGCCGAGGCACATTGAAATTAATGAGCAAGCCCAGATGGTGGCCGGACAATTTTAAATAAGTTAGCAGCTGCATGTGATGAACTTCCAGAAGGGCGTCTACTGACTTTAGCTCTACCACTACGCGGTTAGCCACCAGCAAATCCATGCGAAACCCAACTTCCATTGCCACCCCTTTGTACATCATTGGCAGCGGCACCTGCGTTTTCACGTCCAAGCCCACCTCTCGCAGTTCATACGTCAGCGCTGTTTCGTAAACAGACTCCAGCAGGCCCGGCCCCAGCAACGTATGCACTTCAAAAGCGGCCTTCCGAATCAAAAAGGAAATTTCGTTCTCATGCATCGCGCTCTGCGTTTCTCGGCGTCAAACCTCTGCGTACCTCTGCGGTAACTTCCTGGGCAAAGTCGAACGAGTTTACCGCTTCAGCTCCACCACCCAAGCCGTGCGCCCGGGAATCTTCACCGACTTCAAGTCCGGAATGCTGGCCCCGGAAACCACCTCCACACCGGACGAAAACCCGGCCAGCCGCTCCGCAAACCGGCTCATGTCCACGGCTTTCTCGTCTTTGCCGGAGTTCATCATCACCATCACGGTGCCGGCGTCAGAGTACCGGAAGTAGGTGTACACCCCATCCACCGGAATAAAGTGCATGAGCCGGCCGGAGTGCACCACGGGGTGCGTGCGCCGGTAGTTGGCCAGTTTGCTGACGTAGTTGAACGCCTCGCCCGCCTGCCCGGTGCGGCCAGCAGGGGTAAAGTAGTTTTTCTTATCCCCCGCGAAGCCACCGGGGAAATCCTCGCGCACCAGCCCATCGGGATTAGAGAAGTTTTTCATCAGCACCTCGGTGCCGTAGTAGAGCTGCGGAATGCCGCGCGTGGTCAGCAGCCAGGCCAGGCCCATCTTGTACTTGGCAAAGTCCTCGCCGATGACGGAGTAGAACCGGCTCACGTCGTGGTTGTCGAGGAAAACCACGTTGCGCAGCGGGTCCTCGTACATCCAGTCGCCCTGCAGGGCGTAGTAGAGCTTGGCAATGCCGTCGGTCCAGCCCGCGTCCTTGGTCAGGGCCTCGTTGATGGCGTACTGGCTCTGGAAGTCGGTCACGCCGGGCAGGTTGGACTTAAACCCATCCACCGGCGGGAGGATGTTTTTGGCAAAGTAGGCCTGCTGGCCCGTGCCCTGCACCCAGGCCTCGCCGAACACGCCCAGCGTGGGAAACTCCGACTGCACGGCCTCGCCCCACTGCATCAGAAATTTGCGGTCGGAATACGGGTAGGTGTCGATGCGGTAGCCGTCCAGGCCGGTGTACTCCACCCACCAGATGAAGTTCTGGATGATGTAGGTGGCTACCAGCGGATTGCTCTGGTTTACGTCGGGCATGGTGGTATCAAACCAGCCGCTGCCGAACTGCTCACGGTCGAATTTGCTGACGTGCGGGTCGTTGAAGGCCGCGTCGCGGTAGTTGCTGCGCGTGAAGCCCGGCCACTGGTGCACCCAGTCCCGGGCGGGCGGGTCGAGGTGCAGGTAGTTGTAGGAACCGATGTGGTTGAGCACCACGTCGTGCACCACCTTCAGGCCGGCTTTGTGCGCGCTCTGGACGAAGCTCACGTAGTCCTGGTTCGTGCCGTAGCGCGGGTCGACGTTGTAGTAATCCGTCAGGGCGTAGCCGTGGTAGCTGGCCTTGGGCATGTCGTTTTCGATTACCGGCGTGGGCCAGATGGCCGTCACGCCCAGCTCTTTCAAGTAGTCGAAGTGGTTGGCTATGCCCTTGAGGTCGCCGCCGTGGCGGGCATACAT
>CAXUEM010000386.1:3111-3412 GCA_964249885.1 uncultured Hymenobacter sp.
GGCGCGGGTGCCCTTCACCACGTCGTTTTTCGGGTCACCGTTGGCAAACCGGTCGGGCATGAGCAGGTACACAAAGTCGCTGGAGTTGATGCCCTGCACCTGGGTCTTGTCGCCGGGCGTGGTGCGGGCGCGCAGCTCGTAGGTGTAAATCAGCTTTTGGTCGCCCCTGAAATTCAGCTTGAGCTGGCCGGGCCGGGCGGCGGGGCTGATGGTCAGGTTCACGAGCAGGTAGTTCGGGCTTTCCAGCTTTTGCACGCCCTCGAGCGCGACGCCGGGGTAGTCCACCAGGCTAAGCGTGCTG
>CAXUEM010000387.1:0-3396 GCA_964249885.1 uncultured Hymenobacter sp.
GTTCAGGCTCATGAAGGAGCCGCGCTGCTGCGGCAGCACCACGGTGGTGGCCAGGGCCGTAGCCGGCACAAACCGGCCGCCCACCACCACGAAAAACGCCGCCGTCAGGCACAGCACCAGCGGCAGCGGCGTCGGCCCGAGCCGGGTGAGCAGCAGCATCACCGGGATGGCGGCCAGCGTGGCCAGCGTGAACACCCGGGCCTTGCCGTAGCGGTCCGAGAGCCGGCCCATGAGCGGCGACGTGAAAAACGAAAGCGCGCCCCCCACCAAGTACACGTAGCCGAGCTGGGAGTTGGCAAAGCCCACGTTGGCCACCAGCGAGGGACTCAGAAACGACACCACCGTGAACTGCCCCAGCACCAAGAGCACCGTGAGCAGCAGGGCGTAGCGCACCGAGGGGTTGCCGAACAAGCCCAGCACAGCCGCCGCCCGCTCGGCTAGCGGCGCGGGCCGGGCACTGAGGTGGCCGCGCAAATCCGGCATCACGAAGTAGATAACCACCCCGATAACCAGGCTGAGCCCGCCCAGCAGCACGAAAGGCAGGTGCCAGGAATAGTGGCTGGCCAGAAACAGTCCGAACGGAATGCCCAGCACCGAGGCCACCGAAAACGCACCCATCACCACGCCGATGGCCTGCCCGCGCCGGCTCTCGGGCACTACGTCGCCCACGATGGCCAGCACCAGCGAGCCCAGCACCCCGCCGAACGCGCCCGTGAGCACCCGCGCCGCAATCAGCCAATGGTGGGTCGGCGCCAGGGCGCAGGCCACCGTGCCCAGCCCGAAGCCGATGTACAAAGCCAGCAAGGCCGTTTTGCGGTTGAACCGGTCGAGGAAGAACGCGCCGGCCAGCCCGGTAGCGCCCGCGCTGAAGGTATAGGCCGAAATCACCAGCCCAAACTCCCGCGGCCCGATGCCCAGGGCCGGCATCAGCTGCGGGCCCAGCGGCATCATGATGACGAAATCGAGAATATTGGTAAACTGCACGGCCGCCAGCAGGGCCAGCAATAACTTTTCTTTTTTCATAGCAAAGGGAAGAGACGCGGCCGGCAAAGGCCGCCAGCCGGGCGGACGCGAACGGCCACAACCGGGCCGCCCGCGTTTTGTTGGCCGCCGGCAAATAGCCGTCGGCGAAACCGGCGGTAAATCAGGTCGCAAGGCAGCCAGCCACCCGGCTAACGGCGCGGGGTGACTTACTCCAGCGCCCGGCTGCGGAAGAGCAGGTAGCCCAGGTGCCCGTACACGCCGAGGCGGTGGGCCGGGTCGTCGTAGAAAACGGTGTGCACGGCCAGCGGGCCCACTGGCGTCGTGAACACCAGGCCCGTCGAGCCCGTGATGCGGGGACGCTCGAACCGCCGGGGCTTGATGGCCTGCTGAAACTCGTTTTCGGCCACCGGCTGGTAGCGCATGTGCACAAAGCCCTCGGAGCGCCACTCCAGGCGGTTGCCCAGGATGGGGCGGGTGTAGCGCAGGCCAGCGGCGGCGAAGATGGGCGCGCGGTAGCTTTCCAGAAACAGGGTGCGCGAGTCGGGCAGCGGGGCGAAGGCCGGGGCCGTGGTCAGGCTGGAGCGATAGTTCAGAAAGCGCCCCTGCCCGCTGGCCATGGCCTCCAGGAAATAGCCCCAGGCGTGCTTGTCGGCTTTAAAGCGGAAGTATTTCTCCAGCGTGCCGCGCACCTGCAGCCACTGGTGGTTGCGGCTGTCGCCTTCCAGCACCGAGGTCGAGCCGGGCTCGAACTGCTCGGAGCCCGTCACGGCCCGCACGCTGAGCACGGCGCGCTTGCCGGCGTAGGCGTACTGCTTGCGGTTGAGGGAGTTGCGGGCATACTGCAGAGCCGCCGTGCCGCCCCGGAAGTTGGTTTGGTCGAGTACGTCGCCCGAGGTGATTTCAGTCTGGTTGGCGTAGTCGTCGGCGTTGTAGAAGGCAGCCACGTCGAGCAGAATGCGGGCCCGGTAGCGGGGCGAGATGCCCACCTGCACCCCGGCCTTCACGTCGCGCTGCCGCACCTGAGTGCTGAGCACGTCGCGCCCGAGCAGGCCGCCTGTGTTGTGGTAGTCGAACTGGTTGTAGATGATGTTGGGCTCGACGTAGAACGGCAGCCGCCCCGGCACGTTGATGCGAAACGCGCCCTGCGCCCCGTTGTAAAAGCGGCCCACGCTCACGTTACCGCTCAGCGAGTACAGCAGCCGGTGCAGGTAGCGGTACTCCAGGCCCACGTACAGGTTTTCGAGCGGGCGGTTCGAGACCACGAAGCCAGCCTCGGCGTACACGTTGTTGTTTTGCTGGGCGTCGGCCGTGAAGACGTAGCCGCGGCCCGGCTCGTAGCGGATGCGCGGGTAGAGGTTGCGGAAAAAGTCGTCGGCGGCCAGCCGGTAGTAGCCCTCCTCGATGTCCTGGAGCGAAAATGTGCTGCTGTCGCGGCGGAAAAACTTCTGGGCGTAGGCGTTCTGCTCCTCGCTCAGGCCGCGCACCCGCACGTCGGCAAAGCGCAGCTTGGGGGCACCATTGCGAAACTCCCGGCGGCGGCGGGCCAGCTCCAGGGTGTCGGCGCGGCGGCTGATGCGCTCCCGAATCTGGTCCATGTTGCGCTGGGCGGCCGTGTCGCCGTAGGAGATGAGCTTCTGCACCGAGGCGAAGTCGGCCGCGCCAAGGTCGCGCAGCTCGGGTTGAATGAAGATGCCGTTGCGGCCCACCGAGTTGGTGTCGGCCACGCTGATGCCCAGAAAAGCCAGCGTCGAGCCCAGCAGCTCGTCGTCGTTTTTGGGGTACTTGCGCAGGGCCACGTCGCCCACGTTCACCCCGATGATGATGTCGGGCTTGAACTCCTTGCGCATTACGTCGGTGGGGAAGTTGTTGACCACGGCTCCGTCGAAGAGGTAGCGCCCATCGGGGTTGCGGATGGGGCGGAAGGCCAGCGGAAAGGCCATCGAGTTGCGCACGGCCTGGCTCAGCGAGCCGCTTTTCTGAATGACCTGCTGGCGGGTGAAAATCTCGGTCGCGTTGCAGCGAAACGGCACCATCAGCTTGTCGAAGTCGTAGTTAGCGCGGGCGCCGGCCGGGGCCAGCATCCGGGCCAGGGCGAAGTTGAGCTGCAGGTCGTTGACAATGGCCGGACGCACGTTGAAGCGAAACGTCGAGTCCAGGGCCAGCCCCAGACGCAGGGCCGCCGGCGAAGGCTCGGCCGTGAGGTAATTGAACGTCTTGTCTTCCTGCGGCTTGCCCGAGGTCCAGTTCTGAAACTCCGGGCTGAGCACAATTTGCTCAATCTCCCGGGGCGAGTAGCCGGCCGCGTACATGGCCCCCACAATGGCGCCCATGCTCGTGCCCACGATGTAATCGATGGGAATCCGGTTTTTCTCCAGCTGCTTGAGCACCCCGATGTGGGCCAGCCCCTTGGCC
>CAXUEM010000388.1:0-3366 GCA_964249885.1 uncultured Hymenobacter sp.
GCTCGACGCCGGGCACGGCGGCAAAGACCGGGGCTGCGCCGGCCCGGCCGGCGCCCGCGAGGCAGCCGTGGCCCTGAAAATCGTGCAGGCCCTGGGCCGGCAGATTGAGGCCGAAATGCCCGACGTGAAGGTGATTTACACCCGCAAAACCGACGTGTTCATTCCGCTCGATGAGCGCGCCGGCATCGCCAACCGCAACCACGCCGACCTGTTCGTGTCGGTGCACTGCAACGCGGCCGGCCCGTCCTCGCACGGCACCGAGGTCTGGACCATGGGCGCGCACAAAACCGAAGCCAACCTGAGCGTGGCCAAGCGCGAAAACAGCGTGGTGCTGCAGGAAGGCGACGACTACCGCACCCGCTACGGCGGCTTCGACCCCCGCTCGCCGCAGAGCCACATCTTGTTTTCGCTTTTTCAGAGCGCCTACCTGACCAATTCGCTGCGCCTGGCGCAGCGCATCGACCGGCAGTTTCGCACGGCCGTGGGCCGGCCCTCGCGCGGGGTCAAGCAGGCGGGCTTTATCGTGCTCTGGCGCTCGGCCATGCCGTCGGTACTCATCGAGGTGGGCTTTCTGACCAACCCGACCGAGGAGCGGTTTCTCAACGACAAGGCCGGGCAAACCGCCATGGCCAAGGGCATCTTCCGGGCCTTTCGCGAGTACAAGCGCGAGCTGGAAGGTGCGGCCGTGGAGTAAGTAAGCCGGTGGGTCAAACATCCGCCCGCCGTTTTCGTTTGTGGGCCTGAACCGGCGGCTGATACCCTGCAGAGCAACCATTGGCCCGTCAGCTGCACTCCTCCATCCTGAGCTGAGCAATAATCTACCTAACGCGCTAAGGCGCCCATCCTTGTGAGCAAAGAAATAAAAGTGGCCCTGCTGGCTATTGTGGCGCTGGCTGCGCTGGCAGTTGGCTTTAATTTTCTGCGCGGCAGCAATGTGCTGTCGAGCAACAAAAGCTACTACGCTACCTACCCCAGCGTGGAAGGGCTGAACGTAGGGGCACCCGTGATGCTCAACGGCATCAAAGTAGGGCAGGTGAAGGGCCTGGAGCTGCGGCCCGAAAAGAATAACGCCGTGCGCGCCGCCATAGAACTGGAAAAAGGCATCGTGGTGGGCGACTCGACTTCCGTGTCGCTGGGCGGCTCGCTGCTGGGCTCGAAGATGCTTTCGCTGACGCTGGGGCGCAACACCAAGACGTTCAGCGGCGGCGAGGAGCTGCGCACCACCCACGCCACCGGCATCGCCGACGCCTTTCAGGCCCGCGCCCTGCCCGTGCTGACGACCATCGACTCGACCCTGACCCGGGTGAACGGCTTTCTGAATAAGGACGCCCAGACCAATATTCAGCAGACCCTGCTGGGGGCCCGCGGCAGCACCGAGGCCCTGCAGAAGCTGATTGAGTCGAACCAGCGCAACATCAACCAGATTACCAGCAACCTGGCCCAGATGAGCAGCGCACTCAACAAAACCACCACCAAGCTCGACCGCATCGCCGTCAACTTCAGCCAGCTCTCCGACTCGCTGAAAACCGCCCCCGTGGGCCCGGCCGTGCGCCGCCTGAATACAACCTTGGGCGAGGCGCAGAAGTCGCTGACCAGCCTGAATGAAGGCCTGAACAGCAGCAAAGGCTCGCTGGGTAAGCTGCTGCGCGATGACTCGCTCTACACCAACATCAACAAGTCGTCGGCCTCAGCTAATGCCCTGATTACCGACCTGCAGGCCAACCCCAAGCGCTACGTGCACTTCTCGCTCTTCTCCATCGGCGGAGGCAAGGCCAAGGCGAAAACGGAAACCACCCGCAAGCCCGACGGCACTGTGACGACCGAAAAGAAAACCGAAACCGTGACGCCCCCCCTGCTGGACAACAAGTAGAGCCCGAAATAGGAAGTACAGTTAAACCTAAAAAAGGCCGTCCTCATGGAAAACCTATGAGGACGGCCTTTTCAGCATCGGGGTCAGGCTACTGCAAGATGCGGCTGCGCACGAGGGTGCGGGTGTGATTGACGCCCTGCACCTTGACGCGCTGGCGCACGATGCCCAGGCCCGGGGCCCAGTAGTAGTGGGCCGGCCAGCCGTTTTCCGAGGCGTCGGCCGTGAGCTTGATTTCCATCACGTTCTCATAGGTCTGCCCAGCAAGAAGCAGGGGCTTGGTGTGCCAGTAGTAGTACATGATGGCGCCGTCTCCGTTCAGGAACCCCGCCTTGTCGCGGGCCACGAGGTAGGGGAAAATCTCGGCGCTGCCCTCGTCGCGGGTACTGTTGGGCAGGTACTGCCCGCGCAGGATGGCCCAGCAGGGATATGCACTTTCTGTAACATCACCCCGAAATGGGATAGCACAGTACCGTGTGACCGTATATATTTGGTCTATACTGCTATAACTGGAGCGGGTGCGGAGGCGAAAATACTCGTGCTTCTTGTCTGGAATCTTGGCGCGTTTCTCAATGGCGCGCAAGATGCTCTCTTCGGTGGAGAGCACCCACACGCTGTCGAGCTGCCGGGAGGCCGAGTCCTGATAAATCCAGTGGGTGCCGGGCTGGAACAGGGTGTAGGATTTCAGCTCGGCCGGCAGGGGCACGGCCTCGGGCTCGGGCAGGCGCTTTTCCCGACAGGACCCGCCCAGCAGTAGGAGCAGCAGCAGGGCCCGGTACCCACGCAGGGTACCGAACCGGAAGGCAGATAGTCGCTTCATGATAGTAGCCGGCTTAATTTATCTGCAAGCGAATGTGTTGCTGCTCCCCGCCGCTCTGCACCACTATCAGGTATAGGCCCGGCGGCAGCTGCCGCACGGGCACGGCCAGGTTTTGCGGGCCGGCGGCCAGCTGGGTTTCGGCCAGCACCGCCGCCCGCTCGGTGCCCAGCTGGTCCTGCACCCAGACCCGGACGCGGCCGGCCCGCAGTTGCTCGAAGTGCAGCGTGGCCGAGGTGGTGGCGGGGTTAGGCGACACGCTCAGGTCGGCCACGAACTTGTTTTTGTCCTTGTCTTTGGGCGGCTTCACCGTCGGCATGGCCGTCGAGTCGGCGGCGGTCCAGCTCACCGGGCCGGTGCGGAAGTTGCCCTGCACGGTGCAGGTCAGGTTGGCCGCGCTCACCCAGGCCGGGTCGTCGGGGGCGGCGGTGCTCGTGGCGCCCAGCCGGCCGGGCACGGCGGGCTGCCCCGTGTTATTCACGCCCGAAAGGTCGCTGAGCGTCTGGCTGCCCGTCGCGTTCTGCATGTCGAAATACACTACCAGGCCGTTCTGCGGGGCGCTCAGCTTCGTCGTCACGTTCTGCCGAATCTGCTCGCCGCTGCGCCACCAGTTCCAGACCCGAAGCTCGCCTATCAGACCCCGGAAATACTCACCGTAGGACGAGGTGTTCACGTTGTCGGC
>CAXUEM010000389.1:0-3352 GCA_964249885.1 uncultured Hymenobacter sp.
CCCCGGCGGGCGTGAGGCCGGCCAGCAGGGCCTGCAGCACGAACAGCACCGTGGCCGACGACATATTGCCGTAGTCGCGCAGCACCTGGTAGGCGTAGCGGTTGTCGTCTTTCTCTAAGCCCAGGGCCTGCTCAATGGCTTCCAGAATCTTGCGCCCGCCGGGGTGAATGGCAAAGGCGCGGATGTCTTCCAGCCGGACGGGCAGGCTTTCCAGCAGCTCCTCGGTCAGGTGGCGGATGCCCCGCTGAATCAGCTTGGGCACGTAGCTGCTCAGGGTCATCTCGAAGCCAAAGTCGTTGATGTGCCAGGCCATGTCCTCGTGGCCGTCGGGCTCCAGGCCGCAGTGAAACGCCCGCAAGGCCAGGCTGGGCGCCGGGCCCGGCAGCGGCTGCCCCAGCACCAGGCAGGCCGCCGCCCCGTCGCCGAACAAGGCATTCGATACCAGGTGGTCGTCCTCAGTGCTTTTCTGAAAGTGCAACGTGCACAGCTCAGTGCACACGATGAGCACCCGCGCCCCGGCGTCGGCCCGCACAAAGGCGTCGGCTAGCTTCAGGGCATTCACGGCCGCGTAGCAGCCCATAAAGTTGACGCAGGTGCGCCGGATGCTGGCCGGCAGGGCCAGCGCCCGCACCAGCTCAATGTCCAGGCCCGGCGCGTACATGCCCGTGCAGCTCACCGTAATCAGATGGGTCAGGCTGGCCGGCGCGATGCCCGGCGCCCGGCGCAGGCAGTCCTGCGCGGCCCTCACGCTCAGCGGCAGCGCGTGCTGGCGGTAGGCAGCCATGCGCTGGCCCACGCCCGGAAAAGGCTCCAGGCCGGGCGTGTTGGGAAAGAACGTGTACTCGCCGTTGGCCTGCCCATAGTCGGGCAGCACCGAGTAGCGGTGCGCGATGCCCGAAACGCGGTACAGCGCCCCCAGCCGGCGCCGGTCGTCGGCCCCGAACTGCAGGGCCCCGGCCATGAAGTCGGCAATCTGGGGCTGGGCGAGCCGGTGGGCGGGGTTGGCCGTGCCGATGGCACCTAAGTAACTGCTGGACACTAAATTGAAAGTAAAAATCGCAAAAAGCGGGACTGCCGCTGCCGCCGGCCGGGCCAGCCCAAGGCCGGCCGACGCCGCTATCTACGGCAAAAAGCGACCCGGTAGCCTAACAGCTAACGGGCGGGGTAGGTTAAGCTGCCAAGACCTTGCCACGTTGGCACCCCCTGCTGGCCGCTCCGCCTCAGAACGGCGGGCCGTGGGTTTGGCGCATCAGGGCCCGCACCGCGCCGGGCCAGTAGCGCAGTCCACCCACCACCGCCTCGCTGAGCACGGGCCGGCCGAACAGGCCCTGCACGGCCCGGCCCAGCTGCAGACGCGGGCCAAAGTGCCGCTGCCAGGTGCGCGCGTAGTCGGCTTCGAGCTGGGCGCGGCGGCTGCGCCAGCTCAGAAAGTCGTCGGCTGCCGCGCTGACCAGCGCTGCGCCGTGCAGGGCCATGGCCATGCCGTTGCCGCAGAGCGGCGTAATCAGCCCAGCCGCGTCGCCGCACATCAGCACATGCTGCTCGACGGGCTGCTTGGGGGCAAAGGAAATTTCGTTGATAACCTCGGGCTGAGCATACAGAAACTCGGCCGAAGTCAAAATCTCGCGCAGGTGGGGGTTGCGGCTCAGCACATTCGCCTCCAGGGCCGACAGGCTGCCCCCCTGCTGGCGCAGGTTGTCGCGGGTGGTGAGGTAGCAGAAGCACAGCTTGTCGTCCTCGATGGCCGAGATGCCGGCGTAGCCGTCGGCAAAGTTGTGCAGCGCAATCAGGTCGCGCCGGAAGCCGGGCAGGCGCAGATGGTATTTCACCCCTAAATACGGCGAGCGGCGCCGAAAAAATGGCCGCTCGAGCTGGCGGTCCAGGTTGGCGCGCTTGCCGTAGGCGCCCAGCACCAGCCGGGCCGGCAGCTGGCGGCCGTCGGCCAGGGCTACGGTGTGCTGGCCGGCCGCCGTGTCGAAGGCCACACCAGCGACCGTGGCCGGCAAATAAAACACCACGCCGCGGGCCAGCGCCAGCCGGTAGAGAAAATCATCGAGTTGGTAGCGGCTCACGCCGAAGCCGCCCAAGTCCAGCCGACTGCGCAGCGTGCGGCCGCCGGGAGCCGAGAGCAGAAACTGCGTGATGAGGGCCGGCGCCAGCGGGGCCGGGTCGGCGCCGAGGCGGCCCAGGTAGGGCAGCACCTCATTGGAGACGTACTCGCCGCACACCCGGTGAAACGGATACTGCCGGCGCTCTACCACGGCCACCTGGTAGCCGCGCTGTTGCAGGTCGAGGGCGGCGGCGAGGCCGGCCAGGCCGCCGCCGATAATGAGGACATCTACCAGGGCCAAGCAGAATTAAAACGTGATAAATCTGGAAACCTTCCAGACGGGTGAATTATTCGTTTGCCGGCAGCAATCAGCGGTAAGTAGCTATGTACCTTTGCAAACCAATTTAAGCGAAGCTCGTTAGGATAACAGCTTACCTGCTTATCCGTTCGCGCTCCATCTGACCTTTCCTCTACCTTACGACTATGCTGCTACGCTTACTCTGCCTGCTGGCCCTCATCGGCCTGAGCCTGCGGCCGCTGGGGCAGGCGGCGGCCCAAACCGCGGCCCCGCGCCCCGGCCCCGCCAACGACGACAAAACCTTGCTCGTCTACCCTAACCCCAGCACCGGCATTGTGCACCTGACCATGAGCGGGCGCACCGGTCGGCGCGTCGAAGTGCAGGTGCTCAACGTCATCGGCACGGTCGTTTACCGCGAAACCCTGACTGAGCTCAACGAGCGGTTCACCAAAACGCTGGACCTGAGCCGCTTTGCCAACGGCTTGTACTACGTCAAGCTGGAATCAGACAACAGCAGCCAACTCTGCAAGCTTGTTATCCGCTAAGATTCAGCTTGATTACTATGTATAAAAAACGCCTCCCGTAAACCGGGAGGCGTTTTTTTGTGCGAAGTTGGAAGAAAGCTACTTGGCCCGCACCCGGCTGGGCTGGAGCATGTCTTTCACATTATCAACCGTGTCGAGAAACAGGTAAGCCGTGCCGGCCATCAGGCCGAGCAGGAAGAGCCAGAACATAAGCTTGGGTACGTAAAAGAGTGAGGAAAATACCGCCTCCCGGGGCCAGGCCAGCCGGCCCGAGGCGCGTTACTGATTCAACCCGGAAAGCCGAGCCAGAGTTACAATAAGATTAGGGCATTTAAGCCAGCAGGGCGTCCACCACGCGGCGCGCGTCCGGCCCCGCGCCGTGCAGCAGGGCCGAGCGGCGGCTGTCGAGCCAGTTCAGCCCCAGAAACGCCACGCCGGGGGCGGGCGGCCCGGCGCCCGGGGGGGGGGGGCGGGGCCCGG
>CAXUEM010000390.1:0-3349 GCA_964249885.1 uncultured Hymenobacter sp.
ACTTCGAAGGCGGTCGTGAGCAGGCCCTCGCGTTGTTGCGCGCCGTGCTCGGCACCAACGTGCAGGCCCTGGAAGACCTCATTGATGCCAATCAGCAAACCCGCCGCGTGCTCGTGGTGGCCGGCCACTCGCCCGACTCGGTGGAGATGAAAGACCCCCTGCTGGCCGACAAGCGCGTCAAAACCCTCAAGGACTACTACGTCAATAGGGTGCGTGGCTTCTCGTATCTCAATAAGGTTGAGAATATTACCTTCAACACCCTGGCCTACCACCGCCGCTGGGACTTGTTTCTGAGCAAGGTGCAGGCTTCGGCCCTGGCCCCGGCGCAGATTGACTCCGTAGTAAGCATCATCAACGAGGCCAAGGGCTCGTACCAGGACCGGGAAGCCCAGCTGCGCCAGCTTTCGAGCTACGACTACATCGCCGAGTATATCTACCCGGTTCTGCGGCAGGGCATCGTGGCCGTCAGCTACGAAACGGCTCCGCGCTACGACTCCGAGCTGTATCTGCTCTCGAAAAAGATAGTCGAGAAGCAGCTCGAAGCCGACGCCCTTACGCCCGAAGAGCTACGCTACTCGGCCACGCTCACCCCCCTGCTGGCTGAGAAGCAGCGCATCTACGAAACCGCCGCGGTCGGCACCGGCGCCTGGCAGGCCTTCCACAACCTGGCCGTGGTGCTGATGCTGCGCAGCGAAAAAGAGCCCACCGAGCGGGTGCGCCAGGCCTACTTGCGCCGGGCCGCCACCAACTTCACCCTGGCCGCCCACCGCCAGCCCACGGCCGAGCTGTTTTACCACGCCGGCACGGCCTACCACCGCGCCGGCGACCTGCTCGAAGCCCTGCAGAACTACGACTACGCCATCCGGCAGGGCGGCGACAAGGCCCTGCTGCGCAAAATATTCGCCGACCGCGCCGCCCTGGAGCTGCAGGCTGGCCAGCCCGACGAAGCCGCCCGCAGCCTGCGCTACGCCGGCCCCAGCTACCAGAACAGCATGAACCAGGCCCTGCTGTATTTGCGTCGCAATGCGCTGGCCGAGGCTGCCACCCAATACCAGCAAGCGCAGGCCTTGCGCCCTGCGGCCGGCGCCCCGCTCTACGGCCAGGCCGTGGTGGCCGCCCGCCAAAAGGACGAAGCCACCGCCGCCCGCCTGCTCAAGCAAGCCGTGCAGCTCGACCGCAGCCTGGCCCAGCAGGCCGTCGAGGACCTGGAATTCATGGATTTTGCTCAGGGTAAGCCGTTTCGGGAGGCGCTGCGGTAGTGTCTATATTTATATTGCCTCAACCGACTCTTCGTTTGCCATGTCTTTATTTCGTGCCGGCCAGCCTGCTAACGTGACGCTGTTATCAACTGAAGGCGATATTATTCGCTTCCTGGACACGCACTATGCTGGCTTCCAGCTGGAGCAACTGCTGGTTGATTTAGAAGCGGTAGCGGTCAAGCGACAATTTGAATGGTCTCGGGTCCTGATTGGCTTAACCAAAGCCCAAAACCTGCGGCTAGAGCATTTTTTCGACCAAGAAACCAAAGAAGACTCCCTTACTATGACGCGCACTCTGATGATTCCGGTGGCAGGAATCCGGGTGCTTCGGCATGTCGAACTGTTCATTCCTAAGCCCTTGCAAGGGCGCGGACTATCTGGTCAGCTTATTCGGCCCTATAACCAACAGTGCCGTCAGACTGATATTCGATTCTTGGAGGTATTCGCCTCGGCCTCGGCGGGCGGGTATGCTTGGGCCCGTTATGGTTTCGCGGCAACTCAGTTCACCAATATCCACAACATCCTAGCGGGAGCCGAGGCCCGGGGTGTGCCGGCCGCAGCGGTGGCCGCCTTGCGGGCCGACTTTGAAGCTTTCTACCGTAAGCATCCCGTTGAAAAAGCTTTCCCGATGCGCCCTTGGGCTGAACTACCTTTTGCCCGCACTTTGTTGGTTGGCACTACCTGGTATGGCGTTCTGGATTTGTCTGACCCCAGACAGACTTTCTTTTTTGAATCTTACCTTTAAACTACATTAATCGTAAAGTCGATACTATGTCTTATTCTGCTCTTGCTTCTGCCCTTCCTACCGATACCCTCGATGATTTTCGGGTGTCCGAGGAGTTTGCTTTCTATGCCCGCGTTACGGCGGCCCTGGAGTTTTTACTGCGCGGAAGCTCTACACCAGAGCGGGTCTTTCAGCTTTATGAGTTAACAGAAGATGATTTACGTCACTTCTATCGAACGTATCCCGCCGAAACTTCCCAATTCAAGGCCGCTTATCAAGCGGCCTTTTGTTTTACCTCCTGTTCTAGCCTTGCCCAACGCCTGCCCTCATCGTAGCTTTGCCCTTCGGCGCTGCGCCGCCCTTTAAACCGAAAAAACCTTATGCGTACTATTCAATTCCGCGAGGCCCTGCGCGAGGCCATGAACGAAGAAATGCGCCGCGACCCGCGCGTGTTCCTCATGGGCGAGGAAGTGGCCGAATATAACGGCGCCTACAAAGTCAGCCAGGGCATGCTCGACGAGTTCGGGCCGGAGCGCGTCATCGACACGCCTATTGCCGAGCTCGGCTTCGCTGGTATCGGCGTGGGCGCGGCCATGAACGGGCTGCTGCCCATCATCGAGTTTATGACCTTCAACTTCTCGCTCGTCGCCATCGACCAGGTGATAAACTCGGCGGCCAAGATTTACTCCATGTCGGGCGGGCAGTACTCCTGCCCCATCGTGTTTCGCGGGCCCACCGGCAACGCCGGCATGCTCTCCTCGCAGCACTCGCAGAACTTCGAGAACTGGTACGCCAACTGCCCCGGCCTGAAAGTGGTGGTGCCCAGCACGCCCTACGACGCCAAGGGCCTGCTCAAAGCCAGCATCCGCGACCCCGACCCGGTGATTTTCATGGAGTCAGAGCTCATGTACGGCGACAAGGGCGAGGTGCCGGAAGAAGAGTACCTGCTCGAAATCGGCAAGGCCAACATTGTGCGCGAGGGCCAGCACGTCACGCTGGTGAGCTTTGGCAAGATGATGAAAATAGCCGTGGCCGCCGCCGACGAACTGGCCAAGGACGGCGTGCAGGCCGAGGTCATCGACCTGCGCTCGGTGCGCCCGATTGACTACGACACGCTGGTGAACTCAGTCAAGAAAACCAACCGCATGGTGGTAGTAGAGGAAGCCTGGCCCCTGGCCAGCATCAGCTCCGAGCTGGCCTACATCGTACAGCGGCGCGCCTTCGACTACCTCGACGCGCCCGTCATTCGCATCACCTGCGCCGACGTGCCCCTGCCCTACGCCCCCACCCTCATCGAGGCCTCTCTGCCCAACGTCGGCCGCGTGGTCAAGGCCGGGCGGACCCTCACCGTGGCGCAGGCCGAGGT
>CAXUEM010000391.1:0-2302 GCA_964249885.1 uncultured Hymenobacter sp.
CAACAGCCCTACCGGCCCGAAGGCGCCCGCGTCGCGGGGCGCGTCGGGGTAGTTGCCGGAGTGCAGGCGCGGCCGGCGAAACTCCGGCGCGGCGGGCTTGGCGGCCAGCAGGGGGGCTTTGGCTTTGGCGCCGGCTTTGGGCGCGGCGGCTGCCGTCAGCGGTCGTTCACGCGTCAGCATCAAGTCATCCGTTTCCTGCCCCAGCATTCCCTCGAACACCGCCACGAACTCGCGGAGCTGCGGCAAGGGCAGGTCGGGAATGATAACCGTATTAATGCCAGGCCAGGCCGCCGGCTTGAGCGGGGTGACAGTCGTAATAATTGCGCAGGCCGCTTCCAGCAGGGTACCTTCCGGGGGGCTTTGCGAGGCCGTGCCGTTGTTGATTTTTGCGGTCGTCGGCGCGAAGGAGCGGCTGAGCGTAGTGGCGGCCGAGAGCGGAACCGTTCCCCGCAGTTGCCCAATTACCTCCTGCGCGTTGCGAAATGTGTCTTTCGCCCCGCCGTCCGTCGTAACCAGCGTTGGAAACAAGTAGATTCCCTGCGCCGCCAGCCCCGCCGACTGTACCAGTTGGGGCTTATCAATGAGGTCATTGAGCCGCACCGGCTCAAATTTCAATACCTTGTCGTGCAAGGAGTTGTTCCAGGTACGCATCCGAAATTTTCCCAAGCCGGCCTCAATAGCGCGCACCAGTGCCTGGCGCAGCTCCGCTTCCGTTACCTTGTCGGCCAGCTGGGAGTAGTAGGCGGCCACGGCCAGCCCGTAGCGCGGGTACGAATGGAGCAGTTCGGCGCTCAGCGCAGCAAGCGTGAGCTGCCCGGCTTCGGGAAAGGGCGCCGCAGATGGCGGCGCAGCTACTGGCGAAGCCGAGCTATCAAACAGCCTGGTTTGACTTGATGGGGTAGAAGCAGGTTTCTTACTCATGCCAGTCAAGCTCTACCCAACCGTCGTTGGAACCTAGATAAAGTGGGGCGGCTGGGTCGGCAATGGCCGCCCGCAAGGTTACCGCCAGCGCGGGCGACGTTTCGATGCCCACCTGATAGGGCCCCTGCGGCTCGACATAGCCCCGCAGGGTAGGACTGGAATAATACTGCGGAAAATAAGGCCGCAATACCGTGATACTTATCTCGTCGCCGGCCTGAAAATCGGTCAGTGCCCCGGCTCCCTTGCGGGCCTTGGCCGCGTCCGAGGTCGTTACCAGGCCACCGCGCTTCGCATTCATGAAGGGAATGGCCTGCGCGTCGTAGTTGCGGCTGCCCTCGGCGAACGTCTTGCCCTTGAGGTGCTGCGTCCACAAGTCATCGTAGTGCAGCAGCGGTGGCACGGCCATCACCCCAAATCGCACGTGCCACTGCAACAGGCTGCGAAAGCCCACCCCCGACGCCGCGGCCCGGTGCTTGTGGTTTTTCTCCAGGCTTTTAATAAGCTGATTGCGTTCTACCTCGCCTATGTGCCAACCCAGCGCGTTTTCCAGCATCCCGAACAGCATCGCGTCCGTGGGCTGCGCCTGGCTGGCGTAGTACTTACCCGGCAGCTTGGCAACCATTGAGAGCGGGGCCAAGGCGGTTATCTCTAGAATGCCGCGAAGAGAAAAGTCGGGCGGCGGCAGCAGCAAGTCGAGCGGTAAAGTGAACATATTAAAGGCAAAGGGTCAGGTAGGACTGGCAAGATACTAGTAATCCCTGTTGAACTAGCGATTATGTTGTCTTATCTTTGCAGCAGTCAGCCAGAATTGAAATTGTTGAACTAGCGAGTATTAATCGGACCGGCTGGCGCGGGCGGACAGCTTCGGCTGTCCGCCCATTTTCTGATTCATTGTCTTGTAATATTTTATGAATAACCTCAACCCCGACCTCGACGTGAGCCAGCTCAGCGCCCCCGACCTGCAAGGCATTGGGGTTACAATAGCGCAAGTGCGCGCCACTTTCGCCGACCCCGTGGTTACTGTCGAGCCGGACCCGACATCTGAGTTTCCTGACGTGTGGCAATTGCTGGGCTTGACAAATAATGGTCGGTTTATTCTTGTAGCTTTGAGGTATGATGACCGAACCGGAAAACTCGCTGCCCTCGGCGTCGATGTCGTCCTCGACCTCGCCGAACTTCGTTACCTCCTCTGCCGCCCCGGAGCGGCCTAATCCATTCCAGGGTCCAGGGGCCGCTGAGGCCTGGCGTCGCTTGCGGGCTAGTCGGGGCCAAGTGGTTAGCCGGGAAGAAATGATGAGGCGCATAGCAGAGCAGGCGAACAAAAAATAGATTATTCTGAAAAAGCAGCCGGACAGGCTGCTTTTTTCATTTACACCAGCGC
>CAXUEM010000391.1:2357-3038 GCA_964249885.1 uncultured Hymenobacter sp.
GGCCCTGCTCGGTTTCGTGCTTGATGAAGACGGGGCTGGCCACGCGAAACGGCTGCTCGCCACCGGCGAAGGCTGGCGCATCCTGCATACGCACGTCGCGCACGCGCAGGCCCTGGCCCAGCTCGGGGGCCCGCACCACGCCGCCGATGAGGGCCCGAATCAGCGCCTCGTCCGGCGCGCTCACAAACCAATGGGCGCCCTCGGCGAAGCGCAGGCCCCGGCCGCCGGGTAGCGCCCGGCCGCCGCGCAGCCAGGAAAGCGAGTACAGCGACAAGCCATCGTGCAGCGCCTCATCGGGGCCCAGCCAGCGGTGAAACGCGCCCTTGAGCGTGGGCAGATAATCGAAAGGCAGCACGCCTTCGGCTTGCAAATAAAGGTGTAAACGCATGATTCAGAGCGGCGGCGGGACAGACACTTGAGGCAGGCAAATACGGCGAAATAATTAGCAAAAGCAACCGCGACATTCCAATATTTTTAGCTTTACTTGCGAGGTTGTTCCTCCCTGTTTGTCGAAATCGTATTTTGCGAAGCAGCTAAACCCCAGCCCGGTTCCGCTGCGCTGCCTTCGCACTCGCTCATGCCCCGTTCTTTCCCGCTCCTCTTGCTCCTGCCGCCCCTGCTGGCTGCCACCGCCACGCTGGCCCGCGAGTTCTGGTTGGAAGTACCCGGTTACCGCGTGCC
>CAXUEM010000391.1:3048-3346 GCA_964249885.1 uncultured Hymenobacter sp.
GTCGGCAGCACCCAGCGCCTGGGCGTGTGGGCCGGCGAAGGCTTTGCGGGCGCAAAGTGGCCTGGCAAGGCCCGGCGCGTGGTGCGGCTGGTGCGCTTTGGCCCCGCGCCGGCTGACTCCACCGACCTCACGCCCCGGCCGCAGTCCGGGCCGCTCGATTCGCTCGCTACCACCATTCGCTTCGAGCGGCCCGGCACCCACCTCGTGGCCCTGCACACCGACGCGGCCTTTGCGGAGCTGCCGGCCGCCAAATTCACCGCTTATTTAAAAGAACAAGGCCTGACCGACGCCCTGACCC
>CAXUEM010000392.1:0-3320 GCA_964249885.1 uncultured Hymenobacter sp.
AGTATAAGCAGCGCCAGCAGGGGGTGCGGGCCGTTCGGGTTTTTCATGCTCAAAAATTTACCTGCCGCACCCGAAACCGGGCCTGGCCCGTGGTGTCGGTCCACAGGGTCAGCACCAGGTACTGGCGGGCCCCAACGTCTTCGGTGTTCACGTAGGTTACGCCGTCGCCGAAGGGCTCTTCGCGGGCGTAGCGGTGGCGGTGGCCGCTCAGGTGCAGCGCCCGGCCGCCGGGGGCAGCGGCCACGGCGGCGGCGTAGGCGCGGGTGAGGCGGGCGTCGAAGTCAGCGTCCTGGGGGGGCACGTGCGCTACCACCACCTGGCGGGCCGCGCCCTGCACCTCGCCGAGCTGAGGCCGCAGCCAGTTCAGGTCGGGAATCTGGCCGTTAAAGCCGTACTCGCGGCTGTTGGTATCGACGAACACGAACTTGGGGTCGCCGTGAATAAAGGAGTAGTTCAGCGGCCCGAACACCTGCTCGTAGGCGGCGCGGCCGTTGCCCACGTGGTCGTGGTTGCCAATTACGGTGAGGTAGGGCACCCGCAGCCGGGCCAGCCGCCGAGCCACCCACTGCATCTCGCGCCCCAGGCCGAAGTCGGAAATATCGCCGGCCACCACCACCAGCGCAATACCCGGCTGCTGGTTTACGCTCGCCACCAGCGCGTCGGCGGCATCGTAGAAGCGTTGCGAGTCGCCGGTGAACACCACGCGCAGCGTATCGCCGGCCGGCAGCGGCCGGGCCGCCAGCCGGGCCAGGTTCTTCTGGGTCAGATTGCGGTACTCGGCGGGCACCTGGGTATCCTGGGGGCTGAATTCCAGTAAATCGCAGCCGCCGAGCAGCAGCAGCACTGCCGCCGCTGCCCAGCGGCCCCAGTAGGTAGGTAGTGAAGCCATACAGTCAATTAAAGTAGCATTGAAAGGTATTAATGCTTGCCACCCGACGCGCTGACGACGAATCAAGCGGTGCTATGCTTTATGCAAGTTTGCTTCAGCAGCCATACCCCTTAAGCTCCCGCCGGGCGAGCACGGAGACGCCGGGGTTTGCGTGAGCGGGAGAAGGTGGGGCTCACTCATCCAGGTACTGGTGCACGAACTTGATAGCCATGCTGCCCTCGCCCACGGCCGAGGCGACGCGAGCCATGGCGCCGGCCCGGCTGTCGCCGGCGGCGAAAACGCCGGGCACGCAGGTTTCGAGCAGATACGGCTCCCGGTCGCGCTGCCAGGAGTTTTTGTAGCGCGCGTCCTGCACCAAGTCGCGGCCGGTCAGCACGTAGCCCTTGGGGTCGAGCAGCAGCTGGCTGGCCACCCACTCGGTGCTGGGCTTGGCCCCGATGAACACGAACATGGCCCGCGCCGGCCGCACCTCTTCCCGGCCGTTATTCAGGAGCACGACCTCCTCCAGGTGCTCGGCGCCGCGCACCTCTTTCACCTGCGAGTGGGGCATAATCTCGATGTTTTCGGTTTCGCCGATTTGCTGAATCAGGTAGGCCGACATGCTGGCGGCCAGGTTTTCGCCCCGGATGAGGATGAACACCCGGCGCGCATACGTGGACAGGTACATGGCCGCCTGCCCGGCCGAGTTGCCCCCGCCCACCACGTACACGTCCTGCGCGTCGCAGGAGCGGGCCTCGGTACGGGCCGCGCCGTAGTACACGCCCGCGCCGCTGAGTTGGTCTTCGCCCGGCACGCCCAGCACGCGGTAGCTCACGCCGGTGGCCAGAATCACGGCCCGGGTCTTGATTTCGGCCCCATCGGCGAGGCGCAGTACCTTGTAGCCGTCCTGCACGCACAGCTCGCTCACCTCCTGCGGGGCCAGAAACTCGGCGCCCAACCGCACGGCCTGCGCCCAGGCGCGGTGGGCCAGTTCGGCCCCGCTCAGGCCGGTCGGAAAGCCCAGGTAATTTTCGATGCGCGACGACGAGCCAGCCTGCCCACCGGGAGTTTGCCGCTCAATTATCAGCGTCTTGAGCCCCTCCGAGGCGCCGTACACGGCCGCCGCCAGCCCCGACGGGCCCGCGCCAATCACGGTCACGTCATAGATGCCCTCGTGCTGGGCCTGCACGTTCAGGCCCAGGCGGGCAGCAATGGCCATGCGTTCGGGCCGGGCCAGGGCCGGGCCATCGGGAAAAAGCACCACCGGCAGGTCGTCGGGTCCGAACTCCGTAGTTGCCAGCAGGGCCTTCGCTTCCTCGTTGGTTTCAAAATCGAGCCACTGAAAACCTATCATGTAGCCGGCCAGAAAGTCTTTCAGCTCGTGCGAGAGCGGCGACCACTGAAAGCCCACCAGCCGCAGGCCGTCGTACTTGGGGCGGTATTCGGCCTGCCAGGCCCGCAGCAAATCGTGCAGCGTGGGGTAGAGCAGCTGCTCCGGCGGGTCCCAGGGCTTCATCAGGTAGTGGTCGAGCCGGGCCGAGTTGATGGCCCGGATGGCGGCTTCCGTGTCGGCGTAGGCCGTGAGCAGCACGCGCTTGGCCTGCGGAAACAGCTCGCGCGCGTGCTGCAGCAGCTCGACGCCCTCCAGGCCCGGCATGCGCTGGTCGGCCAGCACCAAGGCCAGCGGCTCGGCGCGGGCTTTCAACTCCCTTATCAGCGCCAGCGCCTCGTCGCCGGAGGCCGCCTTCAGAATGCGGTACGCCGGCCGGAACTCCTGCCGCAGGTCGCGGTCGATGGCGCCGAGCACCTGGGCATCGTCATCAACGCAGAGTATGATGGGTTTTTTGGCGGCCATTATTTTAGGTGATGGAGTGATGAAGTGATGGGGCGATGAAGTGAGGAAGGGGTTTGGAAGCAATAGGGCGTTTAGGCAAAGCAACCCAACTTTTTACTCCATTACCTCATTACTCTATCACCTTGAGCCCCTACCGGCAGCCAGGCGCAGAACTCGGTGCGGCCGGGCACCGACTGCACCTCCAGTCGGCCGCCCTGCTGCCGGACGATGCGCTGGGCAATTTCCAGCCCCACGCCCGAGCCCTCGCCCGGCCGCTTGGTGGTGTAGAACGGCTCAAAGATGTGGGGCAGCACGTCGGGCGCAATGCCCGGGCCGTTGTCGATGACGAACACGCGCACAAAGTCGCCCTCCCGCGTGGTGCGCAGGGTCAGCTCGCCGCCCTGCGCGGGCAGCGCGTCCAGGGCATTGTCAATCAGGTTGGTCCACACCTGGTTGAGGCTGCTGACCTGCCCGCGCACGGGGGGCAGCTGGTCGGCGTAGTCGCGCTGCGGGCGCAGGTTTTTCTGCCGCAGCACGTGGCCCAGCATGTTCAGGGTCGAGTCCAGCCCGGCCGTTACGTCGAGCAGGTCGCGGCCGGCGTCGCGGTCCATGTGGGAG
>CAXUEM010000393.1:0-1122 GCA_964249885.1 uncultured Hymenobacter sp.
GCAAGCTGCGCGAGTGGAGCGACTCGTTTCTGTTTGCCATCATCGCGGCCACGCTCATCCGCTGGGCCACGTTCGAGGCGTACACGATTCCGACGCCGAGCATGGAAAACTCCCTGCTCGTGGGCGACTACCTGTTCGTGAGCAAGCTGCACTACGGCCCCATCACGCCCCAGACGCCCCTGCAAGTGCCCCTGACGCACCAGACGCTCTGGGGCACCGGCATCAAAAGCTACTCCGAAGCCATCCAGCTGCCGACTTACCGGCTGCCGGGCTTTTCGAGCGTGAAGAACAACGACGTGGTGGTGTTTCACGTCCCGTTTGAAGACCGGTACCCGGCCGACCTGCGCACGAACTACATCAAGCGCTGCATCGCCATTGCCGGCGACGAACTTGAAATCAAGGAAGGCCAGGTGTACATCAACGGCCAGCTGGCGCCCAAGGCCTCGCAGCTGCAAAGCTCCTACTTTTTCCGGGTGGCCAGCCCCAACGACGAAACCAGCCGGGCCCTGCGCGAGCAGGGCGTGGTAGACTACAACCAGCCCAACGGCGAGCCCCAGGCCCAGGCCGTACCCGAGTACAACGGCATCGGCTACCTCGTGAGCTGCCCGCCGCGCGTAGCCGAATACTTCCGCAAGCAGCCCTTCGTGCAGGAAGTGTTGGAAACCAAGCCCGCCGTCTCGCTCTTTCCCGGCGTCGTGGACTTCCCCAATCCCAGCCTGCTCAGTGCCCAGCCCCGCGACTGGACCCTGGACAACTACGGCCCGCTGCACATCCCCAAAAAGGGCGAAACCGTGCAGCTGAACACGGGCAATGCCGGCATCTACTATAAAATTATTGCCAAGTACGAGCGCAACGAGGGCATCAGCTGGAAGGACGGCCTCATCTACCAGAACGGCCAGCCGCTGACCTCCTACACCGTGCGCCAGAACTACTACCTGATGATGGGCGACAACCGCCACAACTCCGAGGACTCGCGCTTCTGGGGTTTCGTGCCCGAAGACCACATCGTGGGCAAGGCCGTGCTCATCTGGCTGTCCATCGACCCCTACGCCAGCTTCTTCAATAAAGTCCGCTGGAGCCGCCTGTTCCGCACGATTGAGTAAATCACAGATGGTGCAGATG
>CAXUEM010000393.1:1205-3310 GCA_964249885.1 uncultured Hymenobacter sp.
CATCTGTGACATCGGCCTCATCTGCACCATCTGTGATTTACCAATTGATAGTAGGCAGTCCCTTGCTGGCCAGCCACGCGTTGGTTTTGCTGAACGGCCTGGAGCCGAAAAACCCCTTGTCGGCCGCGTAGGGCGAAGGATGCACTGATTTGAGCACCAAGTGCTTGCCCTCGTCAATCAGCTCCTGCTTCTTGCCCGCGTAGGCGCCCCAGAGGATGAACACCACGTGCGGGCGGCCTTCGGACACCTTGCGGATGACCTCGTCGGTGAATTCTTCCCAGCCTTTCTTTTGGTGCGAGCCCGGCTCGGCAGCGCGCACCGTGAGCGTGGCGTTGAGCAGCAGCACCCCCTGCTGGGCCCAGCGGTCCAGGTTGCCATTGGCCGGCGGCGGCGTGTTTGGGATATCGGACTGCAGCTCCTTGAGGATGTTTTGCAGCGAAGGTGGCGTGCGCACGCCCTCATTCACGGAGAACGAGAGGCCGTGCGCCTGGTTTTTGCCGTGGTAAGGGTCCTGGCCCAGAATCACGACCTTGACCTGCTCGAAGGGACAGGCCTCGAAGGCGTGGAAAATCTGGGGGCCGGGCGGGTACACCGTAGTGGTGGCGTACTCGCCTTTCACGAAGGCAATGAGCTTCTGGAAATACGGCTTCTCGAACTCTTCTGCCAGCACCGGACGCCAGCTTTCGGCTATTTTGACCATGTTTTTCAGGGATAAAAGACGGGTAGTCGGGTGGGGTCATCCGGCACTATTGCCGGCCGGCCGCGCGTCAAACCAAAAAACCGGCGCCTCTGTTAGCCACACAGCCGCCTTATCTTCGTCCCGACTTATGCCCACTACCACTACGCAAGGCGTAACCGTTACGGTTACGACCAGCTACTTGCCCGACTATTCTACGCCCGCCCAGGAGCACTTCGTGTTCGCCTACAAAATCGAGATTCGCAACGACAGCCCGCACACGGTCAAGCTGTTGCGCCGGCACTGGCACATCCACGATGCCAACGGCGTGGTGCGCGAAGTAGAGGGCGAGGGCGTGGTGGGCCGGCAGCCCGTGCTGGAGCCCGGCGAGCGGCACCAGTACGTGAGCGGCTGCAACCTCAAGTCGGGCGTGGGCAAGATGCGCGGCACCTACCTCATGGAGCGCCTCGGCAACGGCCAGCAGTTCATGGTCGACATTCCGGAATTCACCCTCATGGTGCCGTACCGGCTGAATTAGAAGCCGGTTCGTCATGCCGAGCGCAGCGAAGCATCTCGCTCGCTGACTAGTTTACGTGTCAGAACAAAGGCTGAATTACTGCCGCAGGCGAGATGCTTCGCTGCGCTCTGCATGACGTTCTTGTTCGCTTGTTTCAATTTCTCTCCTACCTCCGCTTCTGGTTGCGCTCGGGCAACGCCCACGGCCTGCACTCCCCGTTCGTGTTCCGGCTCTACACCACGGTGGTGCGGCACACGGGGCACTTCCGGGCCTACGAGGCCATAGAAGCGCGCCGCCGGGCCCTGCTGGCCAGCACCGAAAGCATTACGGTCACCGATTTCGCGCCGGCTCGCACCCCGGCCCGGGCCAGGTGCGCCGCCGCGCCGCCCTCTCGCTACGCGAGGCGATGCGGCTGCTGTCCTGGGGTCCGGTGGCCGACTACTTCGCGCACCGCTGGTCCGACCCGACCTTCCTGTCCGGCCTCGCCCTGGTGGAAGCGCACTGGCGCGAGCCGGAAAGCGGCTTCGAACTCGCCTGCGGCATCGGCCACCACCTCCGCGAATGGTCCCGCCGCGGCCTGCGCGCGGCCGGCGCCGACGTGGTGTTCGCCAAGCTCTGGCTCGCCCGCAACTGGGTTTCGCCGGAGGCCGAACTCGCCTGCTTCGACGCCGGCGCCTCCTGGCCGCTGGCGCCGGATCGCCGCTTCGATCTCGTCGCCTGCCACGACGCCTTCTACTTCCTCGAGCCCAAGCCCGCGATCCTGTCCCGCCTCCGCGCCCACGTTTCGCCGGGGCGCGGCGTGCTCGCGGTGAGCCACGTCCACAACCGCGATTGGCCGAACCTCTCCTCCGGCGCCGCCATGACCAGCGCCGAACTCGCGGACGCCTTCCCCGACGCCGCGCTCTACGAGGA
>CAXUEM010000394.1:0-643 GCA_964249885.1 uncultured Hymenobacter sp.
GCCCGTGCGCGGCGAGGTCGTCGGGGCCCCAGGCACGCTCGAGCGCCTGAGCCGTGGGCCGCTGGCCGGCCCGGCGCTGGCCGCGGCCGGGGGCTTTCTGATCGGCTTAGTGACCTTCCTGAGCGCGCGCCTGCTGCGCGGCCGGCAGCCGGGTCAGGGCGTGCTCAAGCGCTTGCAGCGAGGTTTCGGTGTCCAGCGCCTCCTGCGTCGCCGCGGCCTCATCGGGTAGATGCTGGGCCAACTCGTTTTCCATAGCGGCGGCATCGGGGAAAGTGAGGTGGCGGGCACCGGGCCCGGCGCGCTGCCGGGCGCGCAGCTGCATCAGGCAGTGGTTGCGGGCCAGCGCATGCAGCCAGGCCGGAAAATTTGCTACTTCGTGCGTTTTGAGCTTTTCGACCAGCTGCTCAAAGATTTGCATGGCCGCGTCCTGGGCGTCCTCGTCGGGGCGCAGGTAGCGGCGGCAGGTAGCAAACACGGCCGGCAGGTGCCGCTCATACAGCGTGCCCAGGTCGGCTACTTCGCCCAAGCGGCGGTAGCGGGCCAGCAGGGCAGCGTCGGAAAGAGCGGGCGCGGCAGGTTTGGAGCGAAAAAACACGGCCGGCAAGATACGCGGAGCCGCGGCGCGGGCCGGAAACACTATCTC
>CAXUEM010000394.1:653-3309 GCA_964249885.1 uncultured Hymenobacter sp.
TTTGCCGGGGGGGGCCTGGTTGCGGACCACGTCGTTGCGTTAGTTGTAGCGCAGCCGGCCTGGGCCGACAGCCACACGAAGCCCGAGAGCTGCTGCTCATAGGTAAAGCGGGGCTTGAGTTCGCCGCGGCGCAGGTAGGCCTCACTAGGACCGAATGCCCGGCCCTGAGCATCCTCGCCGCTGATTTCACCCAGGTAATAGGCGTTGCCTTCCAGCTCGTAGCCAAATTTCAGCAAAGCCTTGGTGCCGAAGTTGCGGCGCACCTCGGCGCGGGCCGGAAACACTATCTCGACGCCGTATTTGGGCGAGAACGTGCGGTTGTAGAGCACCACCGGAATGTGCAGCAGCTGCCCGGCGCGGTAGGTGCGGCTCAGGCCCAGGCCCCACTGCAGGTTGTCGTTGGGCTTCCAGCCAAAGATGGCCGTGCCGCTGAACGTGAAATGCTCGCTCTGCAGGTCGCCGGGGTTGCGGTAGTTGCCGTTGGCATCCACGTTGAACTGGCCAATAAAGAAGTGCTTGGCGTCGAAGGGATTAAAGATGGTCGCGTTCACGCCCGTGGTGCGCAAGCCGTCCTCCAGCTTGCGGAAGAGCGGCGAGCGTTCGGGGTTGTCCACGTCGAGGCCCGTGTTCCAGTAGGTCACCCCCACGTTGAAGATAAAGTCGTTACGCGAGATAAGCGGGGCGTTGAACGCCAGCCGCAGCCCCTTGGCGCCGCTGATGCGGGTGGTGGCGCCGGCGCCGACGGGGTCGTCGCCGCGCCGCGTCGATGGGCCCACGGTGGTCAGGTCGTAGGGCAGCTGGGCCTCGTAGCCAATGGAAATCAGCTTGGTCGGCGTGAGGTAGAGCACCTTCTGGGTGTTGTAGCCGCCG
The DNA here is from genome assembly GCA_964249885.1 of uncultured Hymenobacter sp. Taxonomy (GTDB): domain Bacteria; phylum Bacteroidota; class Bacteroidia; order Cytophagales; family Hymenobacteraceae; genus Hymenobacter. The sequence goes on from CAXUEM010000394.1 coordinate 1,524, forward strand.
GAGCCCGTGCCGGCATCGCCGAACTGGTCGAAGTTCTCCTCGGCGCCGGGAGTTGCGGTTTTAGTCGTGTCGGTGGGCGTCTGGGCTATGGCTGGGGCGGCCAGCAGGGTGCCGGCCAGTAGCAGGAAAAGGTGTTTCATGGGAAAGCGTAAAAGAGCAGCGGGTGAGATGGCGAAGGTAGGAAACGCAAAAACGGGCGGCCCCCGAAGGCGCCGCCCGTTTGCGGAACAGAAGCTTACTTTTTAACCTGCCGCTTCCACACGTCGGTGCGGCCGAAGAGCGAGACGCCGATAAAGCCGCGCACTTCCAGCGTGTTGGCATCGGTGAGCGTCATCTCGCAGCTGTAGTCGCTGCCGTTCTTGGGGTCGTAGATTTTGCCGTTTTCCCACTTGTTGTCGCCGGCGTAGGTGAAGTCGCGCATGTTTACCAGGCCGCGCAGCTGCACTTTCTTCTTGCTCTCGTCGGGGTTATTTACGTCGGTACGCGGGGTGCCGTCGGGGTTGTTGGGCACTTTCAGCCAGACCAGGCGGCCGAAGTACTTGTTGTCTTTCTTGAAAATCTGAATCATGCCGGTGCCCTCCCCATTTTTCCACACCCCCAGCACCGCGTCGGGATTGTCGGCCAGCCGGACCGCGGCGCGAGCCGGCGCCAGGGCCAGCAGCAGGTTGAAGAGCAACACGAGGCCAAAGCCGAGGAAACGCTTATTCATAACAGGCAATTAAAAAAAGAGGTGGGAGATGTTGCCGAACAAATATAGCGGCGTCGGCTCACCTTCCAAATTAGGGGCCAGATTTGCCGCCGGCCCGCCAATCTTCCGCCCCATTCCACGCGCCGACTGCCCCCTGCTGGCTGAGGCCGCGGCCGCCCCAGCCGGCCCGGGCCCGGGCCAGCAGGGGATAGCAACTCACCCCAAAAAGAAAGGCCGCCCGGATTAGCAGGCGACCTTTCGGTGCTTATCACATCCGGACAAGCTTAAAACGAGTAGTTCACGCTGGCTTTGATAACGCGGTTCTGAGCGTCGAACCGGTCGTTTTTATCGAGGGAGCTCAGGCCGTAGTCGTAACCGGCGCTCAGGCCCAGGCCGTTCTGGAACTGGTAGCCCAGGCCGCCGACGGCCGCGAAATCGACGCTGCGCAGCTGGTTCTTGATGTCGAAGTCCTGCTCGTAGGCGTTGAATCCGAACGCGCCGGCTTCGGCCCGCACCTTGCCGCTGACCAGAAACGAGGCCTGCGGACCGGCAAACAAGTAGAAGCCGTCGGTGACGAACACCTTGGCCAGCACCGGCACATCGATGTAGGCAAGCCGGCCCGTGCCCTTGAGCTTGACATTGAGGAAATCAAACACCTCCAGGTTGTCCACATTGCCCCGGAGCACGGTACCCTTCTCGGAGTAGCTGATGCCCGGCTCGACGGCGAAGCCCGGGCCCAGCGGAATGGTGGCATACACGCCGGCGTGGAAGCTGGGGCGCATTTCGCGAGTCACGGCGCCCTGAGTGTACTCGGCGGCGTCCTCGAAGGCCTGCACGGCGTCGCCAGATATGTTGGCCAGGTTCAGGCCGGCCCGCACGCCGAAGCGAATGCCCTGCTGGTCGGGGCTGGGGGCGGCAGTAGTAGTGGCGGCCGCGCCGGCCAGACCGGTTGGGCGTGCCCACGCGCGGGTTGCCGTAGGCATCGCGCAGCACTTGGGCGCTGGCGGCGGTAGAAAGCGAGGAAACCAGCAGCGCGGCGGCCGCGCGGCGGCCCCGCCGGGGGGGTATGTTGCTGGAGGGGGGAAGCAAGGGGGGGTG
>CAXUEM010000395.1:0-3296 GCA_964249885.1 uncultured Hymenobacter sp.
GGCTTGGGCGTTGGCGTGTCGGGCGAGGAAGGGGCACTGCCAGGCGGCATCGTGCAGGCTGCCCGTGTACTGGTGCGCTTCCGAGCCGGCGCCAAAGTTGCGCAGCATGGGGTTAACGGAACCCGAATACGCAAGGTCGCGGCCGCGAATGGTGTCGCGCAGCTTGTCGTAGGTACCATTGGCCCGAATCTGCTCGAACTGCTGGTGGGCGTTGAACACCAGCGTGGGGTACTGAAACTGCCGCGCCAGCCGGCTGCTGCCCGGGTGCAGGCCAATCACAAAAAACGCCTCTTCCTTGAGGCTGAAGCTGAACTCCGGCGAGGCCGGGTCGGCCATCACGCGCGGGTCGTAGCCGTAGCGCTGGGCGTCGAGGTTGCTCAGGGCCTGCATGCGCTGCCAGAACAGGTCCTCAAACTCGGCCTCGGTGGGCTGCGCCGGCCCGCGGAAGATGATGGCGGCGCTGTGGTAGAGCTTCTCGGACTGCCGGTATTTGTCCACGAATTCATAGAGGAAGTCCAGAATCTGGGCGTCGTCTCCGGGCTCAGCCAGGTGGTCGACTACCAAGCAGTTTAGCTGCTGCCAGTTCAGGGCCGTTTTGGCCGCCACGCAGGGAAAATCCTTGTTGCTTATGAAATCAAAATACGATTTAATTTCCGCATGTTCTTGTACATCAAACATATAAATAACATAAAAAGCCGCCCGCCGGTGAAGAATAGGTTAGAAAGAGTGTAGCTAAGTTTACGGGTCAGCGAAGCACTTTGTTTAGATTTTATTGAATAAAAGCTAAACAACTTAGTCCCAACTGCCCCGGTTACTGCTGAGCGGGTTTACCCCGGACCGCGCCGGCAGGATGCGCCGCCCGGCTGAGCTGCCCGGCCCGGCCGGCCAACGCCGGGTTTCAGCCGCCGGGCGCTGGTTTTCGTTTGCCTGGCCTATGGCAGCATCTTCTTTCCCGCCGGTGGGGGCCGGCCCGAGCGGTTTGGTGCGGGTGCGCGGCGCCCGCGAGCACAACCTGAAAAACGTGGACGTCGACATCCCGCGCGACGCGCTGGTGGTGTTTACGGGCGTGTCGGGCTCGGGCAAGTCCTCGCTGGCCTTCGGCACGCTCTACGCCGAGGCCCAGCGCCGCTACCTGGAGTCGGTGTCGCCGTACGCGCGGCGGCTGTTTCATCAGCTCACGGTGCCCGAGGTGGATTCCATCGAGGGCCTGCCGCCGGCCGTGGCCCTGCAGCAGCAGCGCGGCACGCCCACCACGCGCTCGTCGGTGGGCTCGGTCACCACGCTCGCCAACCTGGTGCGCATGCTGTACTCGCGGGCCGGCGACTACCCGGCTGGCCAGGGCATTATCTACGCCGAGGCGTTTTCGAGCAACACGCCCGAGGGCGCCTGCTCCCACTGCCACGGCCTGGGCCGGGTGTACGAGGTGACCGAGCAGAGCATGGTGCCCGACCCCACGCTCACCATCCGCGAGCGGGCGGTGGCGGCCTGGCCCCAGGCCTGGGGCGGGCAGAATCAGCGCGACATCTTGGTCACGCTGGGCTACGACGTGGACCGGCCCTGGCAGGAGCTGCCCCAAAAAGTCCGCGACTGGATACTGTTCACCGACGAGCAGCCCGTGGTGCCGGTGTACCCGGGCTACTCGCCCGCAGAGACGCAAAAAGCTCTGAAACGCCAGGAGCCGCCGAACTACATGGGCACCTTCAGCAGCGCCCGGCGCCACGTGCTGCACACCTTCGCCAACACCCAGAGCGCGCTCATGAAAAAGCGCGTGCTGCAGTACATGCTCAGCGCCGAGTGCCCGCTCTGCCACGGCAAGCGCCTGCGCCGCGAGAGCCTGAGCGTGACCTTCGCCGGCCTCGACATTGCCGATTTTTCTTCTTTGCCGCTCAAAAAAGTAGCCGCCCTGCTCGCGCCCTACGCCGCCGGCACCGCCCGCCCGCAGGCCCACGACCTCGAGCACCCCGAGCAGGCCGAAGTAGCCCGCCGTATTGCCGCCGACCTGAGCGCCCGGCTGGCCGTGCTGCTGGATTTGGGCCTGGGCTATTTGTCGTTGGAGCGCAGCACCCCTACCCTTTCGCCCGGCGAGCTGCAGCGCCTGCGCCTGGCTACTCAGCTGTATTCCAACCTGTTCGGGGTGGTGTATGTGCTCGATGAGCCTTCGGCCGGCCTGCACCCATCGGATACCGAGGCCCTGCTGGCCGCGCTGGCCGGCCTGAAAAAAGCCGGCAATTCGCTGTTCGTGGTTGAGCACAACCTCGACGTAGTGCGGCAGGCCGACTGGCTCGTGGACGTGGGCCCGGCCGCGGGTGAAGGCGGCGGCCGGATTCTGTACAGCGGCCCCCCCGCTGGCCTGGCCGATGTAGAAGCCTCGCAGACCCGGCGGTTTTTGTTTGGTGAAACTTCGGACGATGAAGCGGCCCAAGCTGCCCCTGCTGCTGCCAGCAGGGGGTCGCGCCCGCCGCAGGGCTGGCTGCAGCTGGTCGACATCCACCGCAACAACCTCGACAACCTGGCCGTGGCGCTGCCGCTGGGCGTGCTCACGACGGTCACGGGCGTGTCGGGCTCGGGCAAGTCCACGCTCATCAGTCAGGTGCTGGTGGAGCTGGTTAATGGGGAGTTAAGAGTTAAAAGTGAAGAGTTAAAAGACGAGGATGAAGCGAATGACCTGCTTTTTAACTCTTCACTTTTAACTCTTAACTCCCAGCAGGGCCGCATCGCCGCGGGCCTGGAGCATATCAAGCGCCTCGTCACCGTCGACCAAAAGCCCATTGGCCGCACCCCGCGCTCCAACATGGCCACTTACACCGGCCTCTTCGACCACGTACGGCGGCTGTTTGCCGCCACGCCAGCGGCGAAAAAGCGCCGTTACGACGCCGGCCGCTTCTCTTTCAACGTGGCCAAGGGCCGCTGCGAAAACTGCCTGGGCGAGGGCTTCGTGATGGTCGAGCTGCTGTTTCTGCCCAGCGTGTACGCGCCCTGCCCGGTCTGCCAGGGCGCCCGCTACAACGCTAAAACTCTGGAAGTCACGTACCGCGACAAGAACATTGCCGAGGTGCTGGGCCTGACCGTGGACGCGGCTTATGACTTCTTTGCCGACGAGCCCACGGTGCAGCGCCCCCTGCTGGTCTTGCGCGAGGTCGGCCTGGGCTACCTGCGCCTGGGCCAGCCCGCCACCGAGCTCAGCGGCGGCGAGGCCCAGCGCATCAAGCTGGCCACCGAACTGCAGCGTCCGGCCCGCGGCCACTCGCTCTACGTGCTCGACGAGCCCACCACCGGCCTGCACCCGGCCGACGTGG
>CAXUEM010000396.1:0-2788 GCA_964249885.1 uncultured Hymenobacter sp.
GACAATGCCCGCTCGAACTTTCTCAACGCCAACATGGCCGCGACCTGGACCATCTTCGACGGGCTGGGAATGTTTATTGCCTACGACCGCCTGCGCACCCTCGACCAGCGCCAGCAGCAGCTGACGCGCGCCACGCTGGAGGAAACCGTGGCCAGCATCACCGACGCCTACTTTGCGGTGGTGCGCGAGTCAGGCAAAATCAAGACGTTGGAGGAAGCCCTGAAAATCGGCCAGGCCCGGCTGGACCTGACCCAGGCCCGGGTGGACGTGGGCGTGAGCGCCAAAGTGGAGGTGCTGACCGCGCAGGTAGACTACAACGCCGACCGCGCCGCCCTGCTGCGGCAGCAGGAGCTGCTGCGCACCGCCAAAATCAACCTCAATACCCTGCTGGGCCGGCCGGCGCGCCTGGATTTCAGCCCCGCCGACTCCATCGTGCTGGCTCCGGACCTGAGCCGCGAGGCCGTCGTGCAGGGCATTCAGCAAAACAACCCGCGTCTGCAAGCTGCCAGAAGCAACATCGAAGTGGCCATCTATGACCGCAAGCTGGTGCAGGCCTCGCGCCTGCCCCAAGTCGGCCTCACCACCGGCTACGGCCTGAACCGCAACGTGAACGGGGCCGCCTTTTTCGGCTCTCAACTCGTCACGAACACCGGCCGCACGTTTGGCCTGAACTACGGCGTGGTGGCCTCGGTGCCCATCTTCGACGGCTTTAATCGCCGCCGCCTGGAGCAAAATGCCCGCATCGGTGAGAGTCAGAGCCAGCTGCAGCTCAGCCAGACGCAGCTGCAGCTCGAAGCCGACGCCGAGCAGGCCTACGCCCAGTACGAAAACCGCCGGCAGCTGCTGCAGCTGGAAGAAGCCAATGCCCGGCTGGCCCGCCAGAACGTGCAGATTGCGCTGGAGCGCTACCGCCTGGGCCTTCTCACGCCCCTGGCCCTACGCGAGGCCCAGCGCAGCCAACTCGACGCCGCCGTGCGCCTGCTCGACATCCGCTTCGACGCCAAGCAGGCCGAAACCGAGCTGCGCCGCCTCAGCGGCGGCCTGGTGCAGGCGCAGTGAGCAGTGAGCAGTGAGCAGTGAGCAGTGAGCAAAAAGAACGTGATGCTGAGCAGAACGAAGCATCTCTACCGCGTAAGTAATCCAATCCTGAAAGAAGCTAATTAGTCAGCGGTAGAGATGCTTCACTGCGTTCAGCATGACGGTCTCTTTTCGCCTTACCCCTACTTTTCATCTAACCGCAAAACCCGCAGCTTGGCCAGTGCTTCCTGCGTCTGCTGGCGCTTATCGGCTTCTTTTTCTTCCGGCGCGGCCGGGGTTTTAGGGGCCGAACCGAAATAGGCTAGAATATTCTGCTGCACGGCCGGGGAAATTTGTTTGAAATCGGCCTTGGCCAGCTCGCGCAGCCACTCGCCGTAGGTTTCGTCGGCCAAGGGGTACTCGCCGGCTTTGGTGGGCAGGCCGGTGTCGAAATCGGTGTTGGGCAGCGCGGCCCGGCCAGCCTCCACGGCCTGCACGAGGCCGGCGTAGCTGGTCAGCACCTGCCGGAAGCTGGCCTTAAACACCTCCTGCGAGGCCGGGTCGGGGTTGCGAAACCTGAGCGGGCGCAACGGCCCCACCTTCGGCAGCACCCGAAACAGGCCGGCCAGCAGCCGGGCCCGTAGGCCGGGACGCTGGTAGCCGCTGCCGTAGCGACGGGCGTAGTCGCGGCGGCTTTCCCGGAACACGTAGTCGCGGCGCCGTGCGCGGGGGTTGTTTTGGTAGATGTCTTTGCGATTCTGGCGCCAGGCGGCCCGGCTCACCAGCGGCAGCAGCTGCTGCACGGCAAAGCGGTAGGAGGCAATGCTCAGGTCAACGTTGAAAGTTACCTGGCCCAGCTCCAGGCCGTAGGTTTGCTGGAAGGCGCGCTCTAGCGCTTCTTTGCTGACCTTGAAGCCAATAAAGTCGTGGTATTCTTCGGTGCGGTAGCGGCCGGCCGCCAGCTGCACTACGTCGAAGGCAAACTCTACCTGCTTGTGCTTGGTGGGCGCCTGCTCGTACGTCACCTGGTCGCCAAACTCAGCCTTCAGCTCCGGAAACATGGCCGGCAGCACCTTGTTGATGCCCTCGCGGTGGCCCCTGATGTCGGCCGAGTAGTGGGCCAGCGCGCCCAGGGCAAAGGCGTACTCGTTGCGGTCCCGGGCCTGAGCGAGCAGGTTGCGCACGAAGTCACCGGAGCGCACGTAGTGCGTCAGGTTGGTAAACAGGTGGGAGCCAAACGGATAGTAGCCCATGTCCTGGATAATGGCGCCGCCGTAGGCGTGGGCCTTGGCCTCTTTCCACTCCTCGGAGCTGGCGTTCGGAAACCGGGCGGCCAGCGCCGGCCGCAGCGTGCGGCGCCAGCAAGAGTCAATTTGCGCCTGGTGCGTGAGCACCGAATAAGCCGCCGCCGGGCGCGCGGCCAGGGCCAGCAGGGGGAGCAAAAAGCCAAGTAAGCGCAACATAAGACAAAGAAAAGCCGAGGACAATCAGCCGCTTACGGGCAGATACGCAGCCGGCCCGTTTTTCGGCGGCCTGCCGCCCGGTTTTAAGCCGGGCGGCCCCGGCCCTACTCTTTCACTTCGGCGCCGTCGCGGTCAATGAAGAACGTGCGCCCGCCCTGCCGTACCCGGGCGCGGCCCTCGCTGAAATCACCGGCCAGCTCGTAGCGCCCGAAGGGCTTGGTGCCGGCGCTGGAATCGGCCAGAAACTGGGGCCTGATAAAAGTGTAGCCCGCCGCCAGCCGCACCCGCGCCAACCCGTCCTGAAACGA
>CAXUEM010000396.1:2798-3295 GCA_964249885.1 uncultured Hymenobacter sp.
GAAAATGAGCGGGGGCGTGGCCGGCTCGTCGGGCCCCGTGATGTAGTGCCAGCCGCGGTGGTCGAGCACGGCGGCGTAGCCCTCGGCGAAGTCCAGGGCGTTGAAGTAATACGAATTGAACTCCTGGCCCTGCTCGTCGATGAACGTGTACATCTCCCCTACCCGCGACCGGGCGTAGCCGCCGGCGTAGGGATTCAGGGCGTCGTAGGCCGGGGCCACTACTTCCTCGCCTTTTTCATTCACGAAGCCGCGCGCGCCGTCGCGCTCCACCACCGCCCGGCCCTGCTGAAAGGGCTCGGCGGCGGCATAGCGCGCCGGAATCAGCAGCTCCCCGTCCTCGCTGGCGTAGCCCCAGCGGCCGTTTTGTTGCACGGGCACGGGCGCGGCCGGACGCATCCTGCTGATGCCCCAGACCCCGAGCAGCAGCAGCGCAAGCCCGGGCACCGCCAGGCGCGCCGCCCGGGGCTGGCGCAGCCAGCCGCTGCGCAGCTGGCTGA
>CAXUEM010000397.1:0-2937 GCA_964249885.1 uncultured Hymenobacter sp.
TTTCAGGATATCTTTTCGTACCTTTGCTGAAAATTTGCCCAGTGTCGTTTCTTAGGAAGCACACACCACAGCTATTGTATGCAATCCATCCGAAATATTGCCATTATCGCTCACGTTGACCACGGCAAAACCACGCTGGTCGACAAGATCATCCACGCGTCGAAACTCTTTCGCGAGAATCAGGAATTCCAGGACCTGATCCTCGACAACAATGACCTGGAGCGCGAACGCGGCATTACCATCGTCTCGAAAAACGTATCGGTTCGCTACAAAGACGTTAAAATCAACATCATCGACACGCCGGGCCACAGTGACTTCGGCGGCGAGGTGGAACGCGTACTGAAGATGGCCGACGGCGTTTGCCTGCTCGTGGATGCCTTTGAAGGCGCGATGCCCCAAACGCGCTTCGTGCTGGGCAAGGCCCTCGCGCTGGGTTTAAAGCCCATCGTGATTGTCAATAAGGTTGACAAGGAAAACTGCCGACCCGATGAAGTACACGAAGAAGTGTTCGACCTGATGTTTAACCTCGGCGCGACCGAAGATCAGCTTGACTTCCCGACCGTCTACGGCTCCTCGAAGCAGGGCTGGATGGGGCCGGACTGGAAAACGCCGACCGACAACATCACGTACCTGCTCGACACGATTGTCGAGACGATTCCGCCCGCGCCGACCCTGGAAGGCACCCCGCAGATGCAGATTACCTCGCTCGACTACTCGTCGTTCGTGGGTCGCATTGCCATCGGCCGCGTGCACCGCGGCACCCTGAAAGAGGGCGCCAACATGAGCCTGATGAAGGCTGACGGCTCGGTGAAGAAGGTAAAAATTCGGGAGCTGCACGTGTTTGAAGGCTTAGGTAGAAGCAAGGTGAGCGAGGTGAGCAGCGGCGAAATCTGCGCCGTGTCGGGCATCGAAGGCTTTGACATCGGCGACACGCTGGCCGACGCCGACAACCCTGAGCAGCTCGAGCGCATCAGCATTGATGAGCCGACCATGAACATGCTCTTCACCATCAACAACTCGCCGTTCTTCGGCAAGGAAGGCAAGTTCGTGACCTCGCGCCACCTGCGCGACCGGCTGTTCAAGGAGACGGAAAAGAACCTGGCTTTGCGCGTCGAGGCCACCGACAAAGAGGACACCTTCCTCGTGTTCGGCCGCGGCATTCTGCACTTGTCGGTGCTGATTGAAACCATGCGCCGCGAGGGCTACGAGCTGCAGGTGGGCCAGCCGCAGGTGTTGTTCAAGGAAGACGAGAACGGCAAGCGGCAGGAGCCCATGGAGCTGCTCGTGGTGGACGTGCCGGAGGAAACCGCCGGCAAGGTGATTGAGCTGGTGAGCATGCGCAAGGGCGAAATGACCATCATGGAGCCCAAGGGCGACCTGCAGCACCTAGAGTTCCGCATCCCCTCGCGCGGTCTCATCGGCTTACGCAACAACGTGCTGACCGCCACCGGCGGCGAGGCCATTATGAACCACCGCTTCATCGACTACGAGGAGCACAAGGGTCCGATTCCCGGCCGCATTGCCGGCTCCTTGATTTCGCTTGAAACCGGCCCCGGCACGGCCTACACGATTGACAAGATGCAGGACCGCGGCTCGTTCTTCGTCGACCCAGGCGAGGAAGTGTACGCCGGCCAGGTTATCGGCGAGCACACCCGCCCCAACGACCTGACCATCAACATTCAGAAGGGCAAGAAGCTGACCAACATGCGCGCTTCGGGTACCGATGACAACGCCAAGATTATTCCCAAGCGGCAGTTTTCGCTCGAAGAAGCCATGGAGTATATCCAGAAGGATGAGTACCTGGAAGTGACGCCGAAGAGCATCCGCATGCGCAAGATTCTGCTCGACGAAAACGAGCGTCTGCGCTACGCCAAGACGGCCGAGTAAATCGCAGATGGTGCAGATAAGTCGAGATTAACGCAGATTTATTCTAGCACTAAGGTTTAGAAAAGGCGCGGCTCTAGTCGCGCCTTTTTTTGTGCGCCGGTGCCATCTTTACACGCTGCCTATTGCTGCTGATTTCTAAGCTGCTTTTTTACTACCGACCTCTATGAAGAAAATCTACTATTTCTTCACCCTCACGTTGCTGGCGGCGCTGCCGCGCATTGCTACGGCGCAGTCCGCGGCGGCGGCCATGGTGGAGAAGCCGGTTAAGAGCGACTACAAACTCTCGCCGCAGTCGTTTGAGGACACCTACGGCTTCAACGACACGGCCAAGGCCATTATCCGGTTTTATTCCAGCCGGCTGAAATCGGGCCAGCGCATTATGCGCTACGCCGGGGCGCCGGTACCGGTCATCACGGCCCTGGGCCGGCACTACGAGATGGACCCGCGTACCAACTACGCCTCGCCTAATTACAGCAAATACTATTACGACCCCTGGGTACCGCCGCTGGCCTACAGCCTGCTGGCCGTGTCAACATTCGGCATCATTCGCTCCCTTACCCACAACCGGCAGCAGCTCTACGGCGTCATCCGGCGCTACTATGCCACCCGCCGCCTGCCGGCCGAGGTGCCAGCTCGCGTCCTGCGGCCCTACCTGGCCGCCTTGGCCGAGGAAGGCCGGCCCGGCCGGCCCTGACCCGGACGACTAGCTCCCCTCGGGGCCAGCCGCCCGGTAACGCTGACAGCCCTAGTTAATTTATATGCTGATGAATCAGAACGCCCTTGAGCAGTTTACCCGGCTCTTTACTTTGACCGACGCGGCGGCCGCGGAGCGCCTGAGCCGGCAGCTGCAGCTGGCCCTCGACGCGCCGGCCGCCTACCAGGCGCAGTATGCCGAGGAGCTGGCCGGGCGCGGCCTGACCGGCGGCCTGCCCGACCAACAGCTGCGCGATGTGGCCCTGCTGGATGCCTTGTGGAACGAAGAGCTGGTTTGGGAAAGCGAGCTGACGGACGCCGCGGGAAAGGCGGCGCCGTCGCCCGAGATCGACGAAC
>CAXUEM010000397.1:3029-3288 GCA_964249885.1 uncultured Hymenobacter sp.
GCCCGACTACGACGCCTACCCGCTGAGCCTGGTAGCTGATGCCCAGGCCGAAGAAGCGCGCCAATTGGCGCAGGCGCTGGGCTTCACCCTGACGGTTTATTGACTCGCTTACCCGGCCGGCGAACATGTAGGCCAGCAGGGGGTTGAAAGCCCATTGGCCCCCCGCCCATGACCCGCCCGCCGCTGATGCGCCAAACCTGGCGCGACCTGCTTTTTGCCCACTGGCCGGTGCCGCCGGCTTTGCTGCGGCCCTACCTGC
>CAXUEM010000398.1:0-3273 GCA_964249885.1 uncultured Hymenobacter sp.
CAGCCGAGCCAGCAGGGGGTGAGGCTCCGTCAAACGACCAAGCCAACCTCCTCGCCCTGGCCATCATTGCCGCCCGCCACCGCGCCACGCTGGGCGAAATCTCCGACGCCCTCGAAGCCGTGTACGGCCGCCACCAGGCCACCACGCGCACCGTGGCGGGCGTGTACAGCCAGGAGATGAACTACGACGAGGAATTTGCCCGCGCCCGCCAGGCCGCCGAGGACTTTGCCGCCCGCGAGGGCCGCCGCCCCCGCCTGCTGGTGGCCAAAATGGGCCAGGACGGCCACGACCGCGGCGCCAAAATCATTGCCACGAGCTTCGCCGACGTGGGCTTCGACGTGGACCTGGCGCCCCTGTTCCAGACCCCCGCCGAGGTAGCCCGCCAAGCCGCCGAAAACGACGTGCACGTGGTGGGCATCAGCTCGTTGGCCGCCGGCCACAAAACCCTTATGCCCCAGCTTATTAAAGAACTGAAACAGCTGGAGCGCGAGGACATTCTGGTCATTGTGGGCGGCGTGATTCCAGCCCAGGACTATGAGTTTCTCTATAGCGCTGGCGTGGCCGGCGTGTACGGGCCCGGGACGGTTATTGCCCTGGCCGCGCAGGAGATTCTGGGGAAGCTGGGGTAGAATGACTTATTTGAAAAGTCCTTTAAAGTGACAAGTCAAGATCCAAATCAATAATTTGACAATCAAATTATTAAGTAATAAAACTCCACAAGAATCTGCCGGCAAACTGGCAAGTTGAGGTCTGATAAAGGCGAAAGTTGTCTTGCAGTCCGGTTGGGAAAAGTGTTCCTTTACCACACTCTTTCAACTCAGCCTTATGACACGCTTCTTATTACGCTTTGGCATGGTAGCCGCCCTGCTGGGTGCATGGCCCACGCTAGCTCAGGAGCCGGTGCGACTACCGCGTACCACTTTCAGCCTAGGTTTGTCAGGCAGTGCCGGTATGCCCTATACAGAAATGAGTCCAACCGAGTTGGACTTAGGTGGCGTATCCAGCTTGAAAATAGATGCTAAGCCAAACCCATTTTTCAATGGTACCCCTCTTCGGCATGTTTATGCCGTTGCTGTCTTGGCGAGAGGAGCCCGCGGCAACTGGTTTGTTCAACCTGAGGCAGGATTCCAATGGATTGTCTCAACGCCCCTTTCTTATGATGATGGCAGAAGAGGGTCAGGTTGGGGCTTAGACTTCACAAATTCAACGCGCTATCATAATTTCAATGTAAAGCAGTTGAGCATGGGGGTATTGGCTGGTCGTTATCTGGAGAAAGAACATCATTGGTACATGTTGACCGGAGCGGCTGTTGGACTACGCACCGGCGGATACAAATACAGTTATTCATCTTCTCCGAACGAGCTGGCGCAGGAAATAACGCATAGCTTAAACCAAGCGCCGGAGAAGACCCGATTTTTTCTGCAAGGTGGTCTTGGCTACTGGGGTTTGGCGCGGTGTATCGACTTTGAGCTTCGCTACGTGCACGGTATCACCCCCTTGGTCCGGTCGCTCACTTTCCGCGACAAAGAATATGCTTTGAAAGCGCAAGGCCACATGCTATTGCTGAGCATGGCGTTTAGTTATGATTTCAAGCGTAAAGCAAACGCGAACTCGCTCTAAGCCGGCTCCTCCCCGCCCAGCAGCTTCCAGGCCACCTCGTTGCCCTGCTGGCCGGCCAGGTGCAGGGCCGTGAGGCCGCGCACATCCTTAATGTCCTTGTCGGCACCGGCTTCGAGCAGCAGCTGCACCAACTCGTGGCGGCCGAAGAGCGTGGCGAACATGAGGGCGGTGCCGCCGTTGCCGTTCTGCCGGTTCAGGTCGGCGCCGTGCTGGATGAGCAGGCGGGCAATGGCGGCGTAGCCCTTGAAGCTGACGCCCATCAGGGCCGAGTTGCCGGTCTGGTCCTGGATGTTGGGGTCGGCGCCGGCTTCGAGCAGGTAGCGCGTGGCGTCGAGGTGGTCGTCGTAGGAAGCCAGAATCAGGGCCGTGAAGCCTTTGGGGTTCTGCGTATTAATATCGAGGCCAGCGGCGAGCTGCGCTTGCAGCCCGGCCACATCGCCGCGGCGGGCGGCATCGAACAGCAGGTCTTCGGGGCGGGCGGACGTGAAGGACATAGGCGAAACAAAGAAGCTAGCGAAATGGCGTCCGGCCGGCGGCCGAAGGCGTGAGCGGCAAAATATGCAGTACGGTACAGCCAGCAGGGGGTATTGGTTGTGGCGGCCACCGTTTTTCTGGTTGCGGCGCACCGGCGCAGCCCCCATTTTATCAGCCGATGGCTTTTTGCACCACGGCCCGCAGGCCGGGCAGCTGGCCCAGGCGCACGGCCGCATTCACCAGCCAGGGCTTGTTGCTCAGAAAGCGCATGAGCTTGTAGCTGCGGGCCAGCTTGGGCGTGATTTTACGGGCTACGGCCGCATCATAGCCAGCCATATATTCGGCGCCGAACTCCTGCCGCGCAAAGCAGGCCAGCGCCTGCTCGGCGGCCAGGATGCCGCTTTGCACGGCCGTGTCGATGCCGTGGCCCTGCAGCGGGTCAATCAGGGCAGCCGCGTCGCCGCAGAGCAGGAAGCGCGCCCCACTCAGGGGCAGGCTGCGGCCGCCACCCAGCGGCAGCCCGAAGCCGCGCACCGGCCCCAGGGACCGGGCGCCGGCAAAGCGGCCGGCCAGCGCCGGGTGCGTGGCCAGCAGCTCGGGCAGCAGCCGCTTCAAATCTACTTTGTGGCGGGCCACGGTTTCGGAGAGCATGCCCAGGCCCACATTGCAGCGGCCCGCGCCCACCGGAAACACCCAGAGGTAACCCTGCAGGTATTTCTCGGTGAGGAAAAACTCGGTCAGGCCCGGCTCGGCGCCGGCCACGTGCTCGTAGTAGCCGCGTACGCTGGCGCAGTGGTGGGCGCGGTCCAGGGGCGCGGGCAGCAGCTTGCGAGCCACCACGGAGTTGGCCCCGTCGCAGCCAATGACGAGCCGGGCGCGTAGTTCGGTGCCGCTGGCCAGCTCCAGGCGCACGTGGCCGGCCTCCACCTGCAGGTCTTGCAGAGCGGCATTTTCCCGGATTTCAGTGTCGGTGTGCTGCTTCACCAAGGCCAGCAGGGCCTCGTCGAACACGGCGCGCGGGCAGCTGAAGCTGGGCAGCTGCCAGCGCAGCGTCAGGCTGCGGCCGCTGGGCGCCACGAGGCGGGAGCGGCGCACCTCGTCGCGGGGCTGGGTTTGCCAGAGGGCCGCCGCGTAGGCGGGGTCGAGCTGGGCCAGGTACTTGAGGGCGTGGCCGGGAAT
>CAXUEM010000399.1:0-3263 GCA_964249885.1 uncultured Hymenobacter sp.
CGCCCACATCGGGCAGCTTGGATTCGAGGAGGGGCATAAGAAGAAAGTCGGGAAGCAGCAAGTTTAGCGGGTTACGGCTGATTCCATTGAGCCAAAGGGCGCTAAAGCCAACGTCAGCAAGAACTGATTATAAGTGGCGCTGGTAGAAAAATCGAATTCAGGTAGGCTTTTCTACGCCGGCTTTCTTTTCTCACTTTCCCCTTTTTGCTCACGAAAAACAGAATGCTCTGAGCTTGTGGCTGTTGTCAAGGCCCGCAAGCCTCTCGTCCTCATTATACTACTTTATATTCCTGAGCGGGCCCTTGATGTCTTATACGGGCCCTTGATGTCTTATAGCGGAATTACGCCCTTGAGCGTCACAAAGGCTAGAGGGTGACCCTGCGCCGTGGGCTCGTGATAGGGAACATTTCCGAGAAGACCTGTAGGTGATTTGGCCGCTTCACAAATAACGCCGGGCGGCCGCAACCAACTGGTTACAGACGCCCGGCGTTAGTGAAATACCCGTTCACACCTGCACACAGAGCAGCATTTGCAGGCCACTCGCTTTAGCTGAATGCCAGAAGCGTCAACCCCCTGCTGGCTTACCCCGCGCTGCTCATCTACTCCACCAGCAGGCGAACTACCTGGGTTTGCTCACCGGCCCGGAGCCGGACCAGGTAAACTCCGGCCGCCAGTCCTCGCAAGGACAACTGCTGCGTGTGGACGCCGGGGGCTTGGCGGGTCGGGGTTAGCTGGCGCACGGTCTGACCCAGCAGGGTCTGTACGCTGATGGTCGCGGTGGCGGCCACCGGCAGCGCGTAGGTGGCGACGGCCGTGCCGCTGGCCGGATTCGGGACCAAATCGAGTCTGAACAGGTTGGCCTCAGCCGCAGCGGGAGCGACGGTAAGCGCGGCGCCCGGGCGCAGGCTCAGGCCGGTGGGCAGGCTTACCCGCTGCCGGGTATAGATGCCGAACTGGCCGGGGGCCAGGGTCATGGAGGTGCTGGAAACCGTGACGGTGGCGCCGGTCAGGTAGTTGTACCAGGTGCCGGTGCCGGGCAGCACGGTGCCCGTCTGATTCACCACGTCGAAATTGCCGAAGGCCACAATGGTCTGGCTGCCGTTGGTGGTGGTGATGGTTTTCAGGGCGCCGGTCAGGTTTTGGGCGTAAGACGTGGGGCTGCTGATGGCGGCCTGGCTTTTCTTCAGGGCAATGAGCGCGCGGTAGGTATTGTAGAGGTGGCGGCGGTTGGCCTGCTGGTAGTAGTCCCAGCGGATGGGCTTCTCGGCCGTGCGGCAGTCGGTCGTAATCGTGGTGCCGTCGGGGCAGGCGTTGATGCTATAGTCGTAGCCGACTTCGCCGAACTGCCATATCAGGCGCGGGCCGGGCTGGGTAAAAAACAGGGCCGCGGCCATTTCGTTGCGCAGCAGGCCCGTGGCCTGCGTGCGGATGTTGTAGGTGCCGCTGCTGTTGCCGAACTGCTGGTTTTTGTACTGCAGCCGCTCCTCGTCGTGGCTTTCCATGTAGGCCAGCAGGTTGGGGCCGTTCCAGCCCCGGCCGCCGTAGCTGGCGCCGTAGTAGCCGTAGCTCAGGTCCCAGGGCGGACTGGCGTAGCCCAGCGTGGCCTGGTTGTAGTAGGGGTTCATGTTGCCCCAAATCATGAAGCCGTAGTTGGCCAACTCGGTTTCCTCCCGGTAGTCGGCGAAGTGCTCCAAGATGGGGTAGGAGGCGTTGTCGGCGGCCATCTGGGCGTTGTAGTAGTCTTTCCAGATGGCAATGCGTGCGGCATCGTAGGCGGCCCAGGCGGCCTGGTTCGTGCCATTGTCGGCAATGCCCGAGTTGGTTTGGGTGAAGCCCTTGGACAGGTCGAAGCGGTAGCCGTCGATTTTGTAGTTCTGCAGCCAGAACCGGATGACGTTCTTGGTGAAGTAGCGGGTGTAGGCGCTCTCGTGGTTGAAGTCGTTGCACACATTGAGCGGGTGCCGGGCTTCGCGGTTGTACCAGGGGTTATCAGGCGTGGGGCCGCCCGCGTCGCGGTAAAGCTGCACCATCGGGCTGGCGTCGCAGGAGTGGTTGAGCACCAGGTCCAGCACCACGGCCATGCCCTTGCCGTGGCAGGCGTCGATGAAGCGCTTGACGTCGGTGGCCGTGCCGTAGTACTTGTCGGGCGCGAAGTAGAACGAGGGATTATACCCCCAGCTGGTGTTGTTCTCGAACTCGTTGATGGGCATCAGCTCGATGGCGTTCACGCCCAGGCGCTGCAGGTACTTGAGCGTGTCGGTCAGGGTCGTGAAGCGGTGGGTGCCCACGAAGTCGCGCAGGTGCAGCTCGTACACCACCAAGTTGGTGCGGGCCGGCCGCTGGAAGGCCGTGTTCACCCAGCTATAAGCCGGCGCATTCGACTGCAGCACCGACACGATGCCTGACTGCCCAGCCGGGTAGCTGGGCGTGACGCCCGCGATGACGCCGTCGTTGTTGGGGTCCAGGATTTTCTCGCAGTACGGGTCGGCCACCTTCACGGTGCTGCCCCCGCGGCCCACCACGAACTGGTAGGTGTACTCCACGCCGGGCGTCAGGCCATCGACCTGCACCCACCAGCGGCCGGTGGCCGGGTCGGAGTTCACGGTCGAGGTCTTTTTCAGCAGGTGCCGGTTTTGCAGCCGCCAGCTGTTGAAGCCGCCGATGAGGTACACAAAATCCTTGTTCGGAGCCGTCAGGGTCAGGATGGCCGAGGTGCCGTTGTTGAGGTAGGTGATGCCGTCGGCTTTGGCGCCGGCCGGCAGGGCCTGCACCGCCACGGCCGGGGTAGCCAGCAGGGGCATCACGATGTTGCTGCCCCCGGTGCCCTTGCCCTCGGGCGAGCCGCCCGCCGCCCGGAACACCATGCCCAGCTTCAGCATGGTTTCGCCCGAAGCTGCGAAGCCGGGGTAGTAGCTGCGCGGCGTGAGGGTGATGCTGTATTTCTTGTTGCCGAGCGCGGTCATTTTCTCGGCCGCCACCGGCGCGGCGTAGTTGCTGTTGACCAGGTAGCGCCAGTTGGCGTCCGAGGTGCTCAGGTTGGTGATAACGCCGGTGTAGATGTACACGTCGCCGGTGTGGTTGGCCAGGCCGGCGTTGCCCTGCGTGGCGTCGAAGGTGATGGTGATGGGCGTGGTATCGGTGAAGTAGGCGGGGTCGATGGTGACCTGGGCCTGGGCGGTGGGCCGGCCGGCAAGCAGCAGGCCGGCGGCGAGCAGCAACCGCCTGAGAAGGGTAGCTTTTTTCATGGGGTGGGGTGGGAGTGG
>CAXUEM010000400.1:0-2367 GCA_964249885.1 uncultured Hymenobacter sp.
GTACGGCACCACGCCCATGTTCTGGAACAGGAACGCCCCCTTGTCGGTGTGCTCACTGATGACCTGCGCCGTGGAGCGGCCCGCGCCGTGGCCGGCCTTGGTCTCGATGCGGATGAGGGCCGGCGCGGGGCCCTGGTGCACTTCCTGCAAGCGCGAGGCAAACTTAAACGAGTGGGCGGGCACCACCCGGTCGTCGTGGTCGGCGGTGGTGACCATGGTGGCGGGGTAGGCGGCGGGCTTCAGGGCGTGGTAGGGCGAGTATTTGTGGAGGTAGTCGAACATTTCCTTGGAGTCTTTAGCCGTGCCGTAGTCGTAGGCCCAGCCGGCGCCGGCCGTGAACTCATTGTAGCGTAGCATGTCGAGCACACCCACGGCGGGGAAGGCCACTTTCACGAGGTCCGGGCGCTGGGCCATTACCGCGCCCACGAGCAAACCGCCGTTCGAGCCGCCCGAAATGGCGAGGTAGTCCTTGCTCGTGTAATTGTTTTTGGTCAGGTATTCGGCGGCGGCAATGAAGTCGTCGAACACGTTTTGCTTTTGCAGCTTGGTGCCGGCCAGGTGCCACTTTTCGCCGTACTCGCCGCCGCCGCGCAGGTTAGGCACGGCGTAGATGCCGCCGTTCTCCAGCAGCACGATGTTGGCCGTGCTGAAGGCGGGCGTCAAACTCACGCCGAAGCCACCGTAGGCGTAGAGCATCGTCGGGTTTTTGCCGTTCAGTGCCAAGCCCTTTTTGTGGGTGATAATCATCGGCACGCGGGTGCCGTCCTTCGAGTTAAAAAACACCTGCTTCGACTCGTACTTAGTGGGGTCGAACTGCACGCCGGCCTTTTTGTACACCGTCGATTTGCCGCTGGCAATGTCGTACTTGAAGATGGTGGGCGGGTACACGTAGGACGTGAACGTGTAGTAGGTTTCCTTTTCCTCCTGCTTGCCACCGAAGCCGCCGGCCGTGCCCACCGAGGGCAGCTGAATCACGCGCTCCTTTTTGCCGCTGCGGTCATACTGCTCGATGTACGAGGTGGCATCTTTTAGGTAATTAGCAAACAGCTTGCCGCCGACGGTGTTGATGCTGAGCACGTTCTGGTTTTCGGCAATCAAATCTTTCCAGTTGGCGGGCTGCGGCGCGGCGGCGTCCACGGTTACGAGGCGGTTGTTGGGCGCGTTCAGGTTGGTGAGAATGTAGAGCTTGCTGCCCACGTTGTCCACCACGTTCACCTCGCTTTTCTCGTTGTCAATAACCTGCACAATCGGGCTGTTGGGCTTGCTCAAGTCCTGGAGGTACAGCTCGTTGCCGGTCGTGGTATTGGCAGCGCTGATAACCAGAAACCGCTCGTCCTCGGTCAGGCCGGCGCCGATGTAGCGGCGCGGGGTTTTCTCGCCGCCGAAGATGAGCTTGTCGGTGCTCTGCTTGGTGCCGAGCTTGTGGTAATACAGCTTGTGCTGCTGGGTGAGGCCGGCCAGCTGCGAGCCCGCCTTGGGCTTGTCGTAGGAGCTGTAGTAAAAGCCGTCGTTGCCGCGCCAGGCCAGGCCCGAAAACTTCACGTCGGTGAGCGTGTCGCCGACCACGCTTTTGTCGGCGGTTTTAATCACAATCACCTTGCGCCAGTCGGAGCCGCCCTCCGAAATCTGGTAGGCGGCCAGGCTACCGTCCTTGCTGAAGTTGATGCCGGCCAGCGAGGTCGTGCCGTCTTTGGAGAACTTATTAGGGTCGAGAAACACCTCCGGCGCGCCCGTGCCCAGCTGCCGGAACAAGACCGACTGGCTCTGCAAGCCCGTGTTCTTGGAGAAATACGTGTACTTGCCTTCCTTGAAGGGCGCGCTGTAGCGCTCGTAGTTCCAGAGCGTTTCGAGCCGCTTGCGGATGGCGTCGCGGTAGGGAATCTGGCTTAAATAGTTTTGCGTGACCTTGTTCTGGGCCTGCACCCAGGCTTTGGTGTCGGCGGCCTGGTCGTCTTCGAGCCAGCGGTAGGGGTCGGCCACCGGCGTGTCGAAGTAGGTGGTTACGACGTCGCCCTTCTTGGTTTGCGGGTAGGGGAGGAGCTTGATGGACATCTGGGCAAAAGCGGGCGCGCCGCCCAGCAGCAGGGCCAGCGCAATGGAAAGGTTTTTCATGGAGTTCAGCTTGATGATACGCAGGAAAGAAACCGCGGTACTAAGGTAGGAAATGGCAGCTTCCAGCAGGGGGTAGGAAGCCCCAATCGTCTGCTGCTGGCGCGAGTTTAGGCGAAGCCGTAACTCGTGCCGACCATCCGGGCGAGGCTGTGCCTCGCATCAGAACAACCGGCTTCGAAAAGCCTCGGCGGCGCGGGCGTGAGCTTGCCGCGTTGCGGCAGCCGCGGCACACCCGCCCCATCATCGTACGCCCCC
>CAXUEM010000400.1:2377-3259 GCA_964249885.1 uncultured Hymenobacter sp.
GTTCTGATGCGAGGCACAGCCTCCGCATCATCGTCGGCACGAGTTACGCTGCGCTAAACTCGCGCCAGCAACTACCTTACCTCATTCCGCCAGCAGCCCCTGCTGGCGCAGCCAGTCAAATATCAGCTGGTCCACGGCTGAGACTTCGGGCCGGTGGCGGTAGCTCAGCCACACGACTTCCTGGATTTCGGCGGCGGCTTGCAGTTGCCCGGTGTAGCGGGCGTAGTAGCAGCTCATGCGCACGAGCACGCCGGCCGGGTGGCCGTGGGCCGGCGCCTCGAAGATGCCGGCTAGCGCCAGGCTGGCCGGGTCCAGGGCTACGGTCAGTTCCTCGCGGATTTCGCGCAGCAGGGTCTGGGCGTCGGTTTCGCCGGGCTCGCGCTTGCCGCCGGGCAGGTAGTATCGGTTTTTGCCCCGGCTGCGGGTGCTCAGGATGCGGCCCTCGTGCAGGTGCAGCCAGGCGATTTTGTCAATCATTATAATTCACTGCGACAAGACTCTAATTTTGTGTATGGGAGCTAAACACGTATGCCTTACTTGCCGCAAATCATTTAACGCACCGTATGGTGTCACAGGACCGGATTATTGTCCAATCTGCGAAAGTGCGTTAATAATTCTGCCACATCGTTTTCGCCCACCAAAGAAAAAAGACATTAGTAAGTGGAATACTGTCAAGTATTTAGTGGAAAACGGGTTTCGATACGAGCATATAAGTGCAGCTAATTTCCCTGTCTGGGCTAGCGGTGGCTATGAGAATTATTTGAGAATCCCAGAGAATTTAAGGGACGCAAAAGAATTCATTGAATTTTACTTGGCACATCGGCGGGATGTTTAACGAGAAGCCTGTCTTGCCTTTGCTATTGACAAAAGCAGTTGTTGTAC
>CAXUEM010000401.1:0-3255 GCA_964249885.1 uncultured Hymenobacter sp.
CTGGTGGTAGGTGTAGGAGTAGGGCAGGTCGTTCAGGTCGCCGGCCAGCAGCACCGGGTAGGGCGAGCGGCGCACCCGGGCCAGCAGGGTGTCGGTCTGCCAGCCGCGGGCCACGGCCCCCGTGCGGAAGCGGCGCAGCAGGCAGCGGCCTTTTTAGCGGAAGCCATTTTTGGTGGTGGAGGCGGCCACGATGTCGTTTTCGTCCAGGCTCATGCTTTGCAGGTGGGCGTTGAACACCCGGATGGTATCGGCCCGCGGGCGGCCGGCGGCGGGGTCGGCGGGTCGGCGCAGGTCGGCCCACATGGCGTGGTTCTGGCTGTTTCGGCGCGCAAACCAGATGTCGCCCCGCCGCACAATGGGAAAGCGCGAGAAGATGGCCAGCCCGAACTCGGCGCCGATGGAATTCGCGTAAGACTTGCTCACGAAGGCGTGGCGCCCGCTGCCCGCGCCCAGCGCCTCGGCGGCATTGAACTGGCCGGTGCGCGCCCGGAAGGGCCGGGGCTCGTGGTAGAACTCCTGCAGGCACAGAATATCGGCCGGGCTCTGGGCCAGCCACGCCGTCATCAGGCGCGGCGCCCGCGGGTCGGCCTTCAGCAAGTGGGCATACACGTTGAAAATGCGCACGTTGGCCGAGAGCATGGATACTTCATTGACCCAAGGAACCAGGAAGGCAGAACTCGAAATGACCCGGGACGGCCGCTCCTTATTATCTATTCCGAATGCCTGCCTGAACGACAAAGCCACGCCGCGGCGCACCTGCGGCCAGGCCAGCGCCAAAGCCAGCAGGGGAAGCAAGGCCACCCGCCAGCGGCGGCGCAGCCAGTACAGCGCCAGCAGGGCCAGCAGCAGCAGCCAGCCCGGCACGGTCAGGGCCGCAAATGTGGCGGGCCAGAATTGCCCCGTGGCCACGTGCTGCGCCCCGATGCCGAGCAGCAGGCCGAGCAAAACCAGCAGGGTGAAGCGAAAGGCAAGCGAGCGGCGCACGGCGGCAAAGGTAGCAGCGCGCAGCACGTGCCCCTTTTCCCTGCTGCGCCCCCCGGCTGGCCGCTTGCGCCCGCTCTTTAATTGTCGTATCTTTGCCCGCAGAATTGGTATTCAATCTGAAAAGAGGGGACGCGCAGTCCCCTCTTTTTTTAGCCCTACCCGCCGGCTTCGGCCGGCCACACAAATGAGCTTCGACCGCAACCTGGTGCTGGAAATGCTGCACGACTCGCTCGCCGAAATCGACTTGTTCGTCGTCGGCCTCACCGTGTCCGACTCCGTCTTGCCCAAGGTCACCGTCATCCTCGACGGCCCCGAGGGCCTGGGCATCAACGAGTGCGCCAAGGTGAGCCGCCGGCTGGCCCGCCGCATCGACGAGCATTACGGCGAGGAAGCCGCCTACTCGCTCGAAGTAACCAGCCCCGGCGCCGACCAGCCCCTGTCCGACCCGCGCCAGTACCTGCGCCACGTGGGCCGCACCCTGGCTTTGAAGCTGGCTGACGGCACCGAAAAGTCGGGCACGCTGTTGTCGGCCACGCCCGAGGGCATTGAGATTGAAGAAGTTATCAAAGTCAAAACCAAGAAAACCACCTTGCCGCCCGTGTTTCTGCCGTTTGCTGACATTCAGCAGGCCAAAGTGGTTATTTCCTTTAAATAGCACTAGGTACCAGTAGCCAGCAGGGGGTAGCCGTTCGCCTGACTGCCTGCTCTTACTACTTGCTACCAAATTTCGACTCCAAAAACATCAACTGTCATGGCAAAAAAAGCAGTAGTTGACCCGGCCGCCGTGGCCGCCGCCGCCGCCGAGATGAACTCGCGCATGCTCATCGAGAACTTCTCGGAGTTTGCCCGCAGCCGCAACATCGACCGGCCCACGATGATGTCCATCCTCGACGACGTGTTCCGGACCATGATTCGGAAAAAGTACGAGGACGACACCAACTTCGACGTCATCATCAACCCCGACAACGGCGACCTCGAAATCTGGCGCAACCGCGAAATCGTGGACGACAACTCCGAGGATATCTGGGACCAGGACAAAATTCCGCTGGCCGACGCCCAGAAAATCGAGCCCGACTTCGAGGTGGGCGAATCCGTGGCCGAGCCGATTAAAATTGAGGAATTTGGCCGCCGCGCCGTGCTCATGGCCCGGCAGACGCTGATTCAACGCGTCAAGGACATGGAGCGCGACAACCTGTTCCAGAAGTACAAAGACCAGGTGGGCGAAATCGTGACCGGCGAGGTGTACCAGGTCTGGAGCCGCGAGGCGCTGATTCTGGACAAAGACGAAAACGAGCTGGTGCTGCCCAAGTCCGAGCAGATTCCGAAGGACCGCTACCGCAAAGGCGACACCGTGCGCGCCGTAGTACACCGCGTGGAAGTCATTAACGGCACCCCGAAAATCATTCTTTCGCGCGCCGCGCCGGCCTTCCTGGAGCGCTTGTTTGAGTTGGAAGTGCCCGAGATTTACGACGGCCTCATTACCATCAAGAACGTGGTCCGCGAGCCTGGCGAGCGCGCCAAAATCGCCGTGGAAAGCTACGATGAGCGCATCGACCCCGTTGGCGCCTGCGTGGGCATGAAGGGCAGCCGCATTCACGCCGTGGTGCGCGAGCTGGAAAACGAGAACATCGACGTTATCAACTACACCGATAACCTTGAATTGTACATTGCCCGCTCCTTGAGCCCAGCCAAAGTCGGCTCGATGAAAATCAATGAACAAACCGGCCGCGTGTCGGTGTTCATGAAACCCGACCAGGTGAGCCTGGCCATCGGCCGCGGCGGCGCCAACATCAAGCTGGCCTCCCGCCTCGTGGGCATGGAGATAGACGTGTTCCGCGAAGCCACCGACTACGAGGAAGATATCGCACTGGACGAATTCCAGGACGAAATTGAGCCCTGGATTATCGCCGAGCTGAAGAAAATCGGCCTCGACACCGGCCGCGCCGTGCTGGCGGTGAAGAAAGACGACATCGTGCGCCGCACCGAGCTGGAGGAAGAAACGGTCGACGACCTCTACCGCGTCATCCGCAACGAGTTTGCCGAGGACGAAGACCTGCCCGATACGGCCGGTGCCGCGCCCCGCGCCGCTTCGGCCGACAACGCCCATGATACTGCGGAAGCAGTTGATACAACCGAAACCCCGGACGCTGCCGACGACGCACATACTGAAAAAAAAACAGCACACCCTATCAAAAAAAAAAAAGCTCCCGCCGACAAATGAGCGGGCGCGGACGGGCGCCCGGGGCGCAAGGGAAGTAAAATCCGGCCGGC
>CAXUEM010000402.1:0-3248 GCA_964249885.1 uncultured Hymenobacter sp.
GGCCAGCAGGGCCTGCTGCAAGGCTTCCAGCCCCTGGCCACGCGCGGCGGAGATGGTGAGCAGAGTTAAGTTTTGAGTTTTAAGGCCTAAATGATGGCCAGCAGGGGGCACCGCAAACTCCCGCAGCTGACCGGCGTCTGCTGCTGATTCGCCATTTGTAATTCGTAGTTCTGCCTCGGCCAAATCCTGCTTGTTGCCCACCAGCAGCACCGGGATGGCGCGGCCGGCCAGCAGCTCGGCCACTTCGGCCTGCACTTCGGGCAGGCTCATTTCGGTCACGTCGAACAGGTAGAGCAGCAATGCGGCCTGCTGCACCCGCTGCCGGGTGCGCTGTACGCCCAGGGCCTCGACCTCATCGGCGGGGTTGTCGCGCAGGCCGGCCGTGTCGACGAAGCGAAACCGGATGCCTTCGATGCTCACCTCATCCTCGATAAAGTCGCGGGTGGTGCCCGGCAGGGCCGACACGATGGCGCGCTCCTCGCGCAGCAGCCGGTTGAGCAGCGTGGACTTGCCCGCGTTGGGCCGCCCGGCAATGACGGTGGTCACGCCGTTTTTAATCACATTACCCAGCTCAAACGAGCGCAGCAAACCCGCCACCACGCCCTGCACCTCGGCCAGCAGCCGGGCCAGGCCGGTGCGGTCGGCAAACTCCACGTCTTCCTCGCCGAAGTCCAGCTCCAGCTCCAGCAGGGCCGCAAACTTGATGAGCTGCCCGCGCAGGGCCTTGAGCTCCGAGGAAAAGCCGCCGCGCAGCTGGTTGAGCGCCACCTGGTGCGAAAGAGCCGAGTCGGCGGCAATCAGGTCGGCCACGGCTTCGGCCTGGGCCAGGTCCAGGGCGCCGTTGAGAAAGGCGCGCTTGGTAAACTCGCCGGCCTCGGCCAGCCGGGCGCCGTGGCGCAGAAGCAAAGCCAGGATGCGCTGCACGATGTAGTCGGAGCCGTGGCCGGTGATTTCCACGCTGTCCTCGCGGGTGTAGGAGCGCGGCGCCCGGTACAGCGACACCACCACCTCATCCACGATTTGGCCGCCGTTGGCGTCGTCCAGCAGGGTGCCATAGTGCAGGGTGTGGCCGGGCTGCTCGGCCAGGGTTTTCTTGGAGAAAACCCCCGCCACGATGGCAATGGCCGACGGCCCCGACAGCCGCACCACAGCCAGCGCGCCCGCGCCGGGCGGCGTCGAAAGGGCCACGATGGTATCGGACAGCGCGGTGCTCATTCGGTCACGAACAGGTTGCGGCTTACTTCGGCCGAGATGAGGGCGGTGCGGTCGCGGTTCACGCGCAGTTCCAGGGAATGGTCGAAGGCGATTTTGTCGAGCACCTCGACGCGGGCGCCCAGCGGCAGGCCTACTTTGTCGAGGTACTGCAGGAAGGGCGCGGAGGTGTTTTTGACGCCCGCCAGGGTGCCTTTCTCGCCGGCCAGCAGGTCGGCCAGCAGGCGGTGGGCGGGGCGGCGAATGGCACCGTCCTCGGCTGGAATTGGGTCGCCGTGCGGGTCCAGGGCGGGGTGGCCCAGAAAGGCATCGAGGCGGCGCATGAGCAGGGGCGAATCGACGTGCTCCAACTCCTCGGCCACCTCGTGCACCTCGTCCCAGGCGAAGCCCAGCTGCTGCACCAGAAACACCTCCCAGAGCCGGTGCTTGCGGATGGTGAGCAGGGCCAGGCGCTGCCCCTCGGCGGTGAGCTGCACGCCGCGGTATTTCTCGTACGCCAGCAGGCCCTTGTCCGACAGCCGCCGCAGCATGTCCGTGACCGAGGCCGCGCGGGTAGCCAGCTCCGCCGCAATGCGGTTGGTGCTCACACCGCAGTCCGGCTCGGCCTCGGCGAGCTTGTAAATGGCTTTGAGGTAATTTTCCTCGGTGTGGCTGGGCATTGGGGTTAATTGAAAATTAAAAATTATGAATTAAAAATCGACCCCAATAGGTAAAAATTAGTGACCTGTTTGGCGACTATTTTTAATCTTTAATTCATAATTTTTAATTGCGAAGCCTACCATTTAATCAGCGCCGAGGCCCAGGTGAAGCCGGAACCGAACGCGGCCAGGCACAGCAGGTCGCCGCGCCGGAGCTTGCCTTCCTGCACGGCCTCGCTCAGGGCCAGCGGGATGGAGGCGGCGGTGGTGTTGCCGTAGCGCATGATGTTGTTGTAAACCTTCTCATTCGGCAGGCCCATTTTCTGCTGCACGTACTGGCTGATGCGCAGGTTGGCCTGGTGCGGAATGAGCAGGTCGATGTCCGCGGGCTGCAGGTTGTTCTGGTCCAGGGCCTCTTTGATGACCTGGGGAAAGCGCATCACGGCGTGCTTGAACACGTTCTGCCCGTTCATGAAAGGGTAGAGCTCGGCCTCATTTTCCAGAATGTACTGCACCCGATTTTCGCGGTTCGAGGTGGGTTCGCGTACAATCAGCTCCTCGGCGTGCTCGCCCTGCGCGTGCAGGTGGGTGCTCAGAATGCCCTGGCCCTCGCGGGTGCAGGGGCGCAAAACCACGGCGCCGGCGCCATCGCCGAAAATGACGGCCACGCCGCGGCCGTTGGGCGACTTGTCAAGGCCCGAAGAGTGGATTTCGGAGCCCACCACCAGCACCGTGTCGTACATGCCGGTGCGAATAAACTGGTCGGCCACCGACAGCGCATAGATGAAACCGGAGCACTGATTGCGCACGTCCAGGGCCGGGGTGCTGGCCTTCATGCCCAGCTCGCGCTGCAAGAGCACGCCCGAGCCGGGAAAAAAATAGTCGGGCGAGAGCGTGGCAAACACAATCAGCTGCACGTCGTCGGCCGTCACGCCGGCCATGTCCAGGGCCATGCGGGCGGCGTTGGCGCCCATGTTGGCGGTGGTGTCCTTGCCTTCCTCAAACCAGCGCCGCTCCTGAATGCCGGTGCGCTCCTGAATCCAGGCGTCGGTGGTGTTCATGAGCTGTTCGAGGTCGGCATTTTTGACCACGCGGCTGGGTACGTAGTGGCCGACACCGGCAATTTCAGAGGAGCGTAGAGAAGCCATCAAGTAAGGGCAAAGGGGTGGGGAAGTGGTCCGGGCAAACGACCCGCATACGCAGCCGAATTGGCCGGGGGCGGGATAAGGCCGCCAACGCCAACGGGGCCGCAAAGGTGGCAGGTTAGGCCAAGCTTTCCAGCAGATGCCGCAATTTTTTCGCCTCCGAGGCCCACAGCGCCTCGGCCGGTGGGCCCAGCGGGTAGAAGCGGCGGTCGGGGGGGGCCCCCACCCCCCCCCCCGGCGGGGGGGGGCGGGG
>CAXUEM010000403.1:0-3243 GCA_964249885.1 uncultured Hymenobacter sp.
ACCCCACTCCTTCTTAAACTATGGCCGTTCTCGTTCATAAAGATTCCAAAGTCATCGTGCAGGGCTTCACCGGCTCCGAAGGCTCGTTCCACGCCGAGCAGATGCTGGCCTACGGCACCAACGTGGTGGGCGGCGTGACGCCCGGCAAGGGCGGCACCATGCACCTGGACCGCCCCGTGTTCAACACCGTGGCCGAGGCCGTGAGCCAGGCCGGCGCCGACACCAGCATCATCTTCGTGCCCCCGGCTTTTGCCGCCGACGCCATCATGGAAGCGGCCGACGCCGGCATTAAGGTTATCGTGACCATCACCGAGGGCATCCCGACCAAGGACATGATTGCGGTGAAGCACTACCTGCAGAACTTCCCCGAAACCCGCATGATAGGCCCAAACTGCCCCGGCGTGATGACGGCCGGCGAGTGCAAGGTGGGTATCATGCCCGGCTTTATCTTCACCAAAGGCAAAATCGGCATCGTGAGCAAGTCGGGCACGCTGACCTACGAGGCCGTCGACCAGCTCACCAAAGCCGGCCTGGGCCAGACCACGGCCATCGGCATCGGCGGCGACCCCATCATCGGCACCACCACCAAGGAGGCCGTGGAGCTGCTCATGAACGACCCCGAAACCGAGGGCATCGTGATGATAGGCGAAATCGGCGGCGGCATGGAAGCCGAAGCCGCCCGCTGGATTCAGAGCACCGGCAACAAGAAGCCCGTGGTGGGCTTCATCGCCGGCCAGACCGCACCG
Organism: uncultured Hymenobacter sp.; assembly: GCA_964249885.1. GTDB lineage: Bacteria > Bacteroidota > Bacteroidia > Cytophagales > Hymenobacteraceae > Hymenobacter. The sequence continues at coordinate 747 of CAXUEM010000403.1, forward strand.
CCCGGCCGCCGCATGGGCCACGCCGGTGCCATCGTGGGCGGGGCCGACGACACGGCCGCCGCGAAAATGAAAATCATGCGCGAGTGCGGCATTCACGTGGTGGATTCGCCGGCCGAAATTGGCGAAACCATGCTGCGGGTGCTGCAGGGCGCGTAAGGCTATACGGACTGATTAAAGCATTGAGCGTCTGCTCTCGAAATCTTTTCGGGAGCAGACGCTTTATCTTTTTATAGATATTCTTGCAAATATTGTGGAGGCAGATATATTTGTGACGCTTGGCCAAGTCCGCAGACGCCGAACAGCGGTGAACATAGTAGGCGACCTATTCATCCAGTTCACAACATGAAAAAGAAACTTATGACGTCAGCTTTGACACTGAGCTTGGTCTTCGGAGTGGTTGCTAAAGCAGCCGCAAACCCTATGTTTGCCATTGCAGAAGAGCACCCAGGCGAGTGTTTTGCCGGTGTGCGGCCCATATATGGTGAGACCTACGTGTTTTGGATTAAGGTCCACTCGGAAATCGTCCGTCACGAAGCCTGCTAAATCAAATCTAATGACACTATAATGACACTATCCGGCATGATTGCCTCTCGCCGGATAGTGTCTAAGTGTTTTTAACAATTAAAAATATTATTTCATGAAATGTTTTCTTAATCTTGTCTTATTCTGCTTATTATTTTCCACGCTTACTGTAGCGCAAAATACTAAAAATCACACTGATAGTGATAAAGTGATTATGCTATCAGATGTAAAAGTAAGTGGCCGTATTGACCGACTCTTACTGACTTCCGGCAAAAAAGACAATAGGTCGCACATTATGGGGCCGGGTGGTGGATTCGCGTTCCGTTTTGTCGCCCCACTATCCGAGTTGCATAGTCTAACTCAAATTCGATTACACCTTTCCAAGCCAGCCAAAATAGAGGAAGGTCAACTGAGCATTAGGATTGCTTCAATAACCCCAAACGATAGACCTGCTGATGATAATTTATTGCCTGCTCCCTTGATAATAAAAACCGAAACCCTCCAGCGCACGAAGCAAAGTCTTACCTTAAGTTGGCCAACAAATGCTGTAATAGTACCCAGCAACGGCTTTTTTATTGTAGTAGAATGCTTAGGACGAACAGCTGATGAATTTGTGAGCGCAGCCGCCTCGTCAAAAAAAATTGGTCCGTATTACGAAATCAAATCTGATAGAACCGCTACCGCCTCCGTACGGCAGGTTAGTATAAAGCATTTGCCCTCTGTAGCTATAGCAACTCCGACTCTAGGAACTACTACTTGGTATTATAAAGATACAGTAACGCAGGAGTGGCGCAATCAAAACAAAGACTACGTCATATTTTTAGAAGCTGAGTTTAAATAATTTTCGACAGCCAAGTCCAACGAGAATATGCCGCACGGGGCATGGAGCAGACACTCTTATAATCGAACGAAAAAGCCCCGGCAGTTGCCAGGGCTTTTTTGTGTCCTGTGTTGCCAGATATATTTTTTAGATTTCTTAATGCAAGCCCGTTTTCGCACTTGCGCTTTAGTGGGCACCCTGCTGGCCTCTGCTACTACCGCCCACGCCCAGACCGCGCTACCCCCTGCTGGCGCGCCGGAACTGCCCACCATGCCCACCGTGGCCCTGAGCGAAGTGGCCGTGCGCGCCACCCCGCGCCAACTGACCCTGCGCGCCCCCGGCGAGGCCAAGGGCCTGCACGATGCCCTGGCGCACAGCCTGGCGCCGGGCGACCGGCGGGCCGTGTGGCACCCCCACCCCGATTCAGCCCATGCCTACCGCATCCGGGCGGTGCGGGTGCGGCTGGGCTCGCGGCTGCCCGCGACGATGAGCGAGTTTATGCAGCGGCGCCGCCGCTTTCCCGAAGGGCGGCTGGAGCTGCGCCTGAGCCCGGCCACTGCCACCGGCGCCCCGGCCGAAACCAACCTGCTGGCCGCGCCCATTGTCATCACACCCGAAGCCTCGAACGGGCACGAGCAGGGTTGGCTGCGCTTCGAGGTGGCCGAACAGCGCCTGCTGCTGCCGGCCGGCGGCCTGTTTGTGGTAGCCACGGGCCTAACCACGAACCCCAATGAGCGCCTCGTGCGCCACCGAATGCTGACCAAACAAGTTAAGGACAACAAGCCGCCGCGCGACCTTGACCACGGCACAATCAAGCCTGGTAGTTCCGCTCGCGTTTATTCCTATGAGGAGATTCAGCCAGCAGGGGGTAGCTCGGCCCGGCTGGTGCCGTCCGGAAATTTTCCGGCCATTGCGCATCGCGGCGTGGAATCTGCCGCGGAGTGCCGCTCCTGGCAGTGGTTCAAAGGGCGCTCCGGCAGCGAATGGAAATCCTTGCGGGCGCTGAATGAAGAGTGGCAGCGGTTTAACTCCGGGCACGGGCTTCGGGACTACAACTACGACCTAGAGTTGGAAGTCGAAGAGCTGTAAGCTGCTGGCTTCAACTGGCTCTGAAGCGGCGGCTACCAGTACTTGCGCGAAAGATTATATAAAATC
>CAXUEM010000404.1:0-2913 GCA_964249885.1 uncultured Hymenobacter sp.
GGGCAGCGTCGAGGTCGGTTAGGTTCAGCACGTAGGCCAGGCGCAGCTGCTGGCGGCCCAGGCCGGGTGTCAGGTAGAAGCCGCGGGCCGGCGAGAGCATCAGGGTCTGGCCCTGGTGCGAAAACTCTTCCAGCAGCCACTGGCAGAACCGCTCGGCGTCGTCAATCGGCAGCTGGGGCATGACGTAGAACGCGCCGCCGGGCACGGGGCAAACCACGCCGGGCAGAGCCTGCAGGCGGGCCACGGTGTAGTCGCGCCGGGCCTGGTACTCGGCGCGGGTCTGGTCGAAATAGTCGGGGGGCAGGCCGGCGGCGGCCTCGCCCAGCAGCATGCCCAGGCCCGGCGGGCTGATGCGCATCTGGGCGAAGTGGAACGCGGCTTTCCACAGGGCCGGGTTGCGCGTCAGCAGGGCCCCGACGCGCACGCCGCACACGTTGTAGCGCTTGGAAATTGTGTCCACAACCACCACGTGCTCCTCGCCGCCGGGCAGGCTGAGCGCGCTGGTGGCCCGGGCGCCGTCGTAGCAGAACTCGCGGTAAGCCTCGTCGGAAATAAAGTATAAGTCGTGCTGTCGGCAAAAAGCCAGCAGGGCCTGCAGCTCGTCGGGGCGGTACACGTAGCCGGTGGGGTTGCTGGGGTTGCAGAGCAGCACGGCCTTGGTGCGCGGCGTAATAACCTGCTCAAAATCAGCAATGGGCGGCAGGGCGTAGCCAGTCTCCACCTGCGCCGTGACGGTGGTGATGCGGACGCCCGCCGCCACCGCAAACGCCGTGTAAGCGCCGTAGAACGGCTCCGGCACAATGAGCTCGTCGCCGGGATTCAGGCAGGTGAGCAGGGCAAATAAAATGGCCTCCGAGCCGGCCGTGGTCACGAGAATGTCCTCGAACGCGGCCGGAATGCCCGCGCGCTGGTAGTAGCCCACCAGGGCGCGGCGGTAGCTTTCGGTGCCGGCGGCCTGGCTGTAGGACAGGGCGTTGAAGTCGGCCTGCTGCACGGCGGCCAGCAGTTCGGGCGGCGTGGGCACGTCGGGCTGGCCGATGTTGAGGTGGTAGACTTTCCGGCCCGCCTTTTTGGCCTTTTCGGCGTAGGGCGTGAGTTTCCGAAACGGAGAAGGCGGCATGAGCTGCCCGCGCTGGGAGAGTTCTGGCATAGGCGTAAAGTTACGGCTGCCACTTGGCTGTTGGCTTAAGACCCGGCCGTCATGCAGCGCGCAGCGCCTCAGCATGACCGTTCGGTAGACAAGGCAACTCAAGCCCTCATCTTTTACCTTTGACACCAGCCAGTGGCCGCTTTTACCCCCTGCTGGCTCAAACAACCGGCGCCCCGGCGCGTTATCACCCCAATTAGCTTAAATCTTTCACCCTCTAACCACCTTATCCTTATGAGCGACAACCCGCAAGGCGAAAACGGCACCGCCGTGACCGGCAGCGGCAGCGCCGCCGACGGCCGCATGGCTGCCGGCGAAAACGCCCAGACCCTGACCACCCGCCAGGGCCACCCCGTCACCGACAACCAGAACTCGCGCACCGTGGGCAACCGCGGCCCCGTGACGCTGGAAAATTACCAGCTGCTGGAAAAAATCAGCCACTTCGACCGGGAGCGCATCCCCGAGCGGGTGGTGCACGCCCGCGGCGCCGGCGCCCACGGCACGTTCGAGGCCTACGGCACGGTGGGCGGCGAGCCCATTGAGCGCTACACCCGCGCCAAGCTCTTCAACAAAAAGGGCAAGGAAACACCCGTGTTCGTGCGCTTTTCGAGCGTGATTCACGGCGGCCACTCGCCCGAAACCCTGCGCGACCCGCGCGGCTTCGCTGTGAAGTTTTACACCGAGGACGGCAACTGGGACCTGGTGGGCAACAACCTGAAGGTGTTCTTTATCCGCGACGCGATGAAGTTTCCGGACATGGTGCACTCGCTCAAGCCCGACCCGGTGACCAACCTGCAGGATGGCGGCCGCATCTTCGACTTCATGAGCAACACGCCCGAGTCGGTACACATGCTCACCTTCCTGTTCTCGCCCTGGGGCATTCCGGCCAACTACCGGCAGATGCAGGGCTCGGGCGTGAACACCTACAAGTGGGTGAACAAGGACGGCGTGGGCGTGCTGGTGAAGTACCACTGGGAGCCCCAGCAGGGCATCAAGAACCTGACCCAGCCCGAGGCCGAAGCCATTCAGGCCAAGAACTTCAATCACGCGACCCAGGATTTGTACCAGGCCATTGAGGCCGGCAACTTCCCGAAGTGGGAGCTGCGGGTGCAGATTATGGAAGACGGCGAGCACCCCGAGCTGGACTTCGACCCGCTCGACGACACCAAGCTCTGGCCCGAGGACCAGTTCCCGCACCTGCCCGTGGGCATGATGACGCTGAACCGCAACCCCGAAAACTACTTCGCCGAGGTCGAGCAGGTAGCTTATGGTACCGGCGTGCTGGTCGATGGCCTGGACTTTTCGGACGACAAGATGCTGCAAGGCCGCACTTTCTCGTACTCCGATACCCAGCGCTACCGCGTGGGCACCAACTACCTGCAGCTGCCCATCAACGCGCCCAAAAAGCACGTGGCCACGAACCAGCGCGACGGCCAGATGACCTACCACGTGGACACGGCCCCGAACCAGAATCCGCACGTGAACTACGAGCCCAGCTCGCTCAACGGCCTCACCGAAAGCCCCCGCGCCGGCGCCGACCACGAACCCATGTACCAGGCCCGCTTGGTGCGCCAGAAAATCGACCGCAAAGGCGACGTCGATTTCAAGCAAGCCGGCGAGCGGTGGCGCCTGCACAACGACATCGAGAAAGAAGACCTGATTAATAACCTAAGCGACGCGCTGAGCGCCGCCACGCCGGAAATTCAGGCCCGCATGGTGTCCTTGTTCAGTCAGTGCGACGCCGAATACGGCCAGCGCCTGCAGGC
>CAXUEM010000404.1:2923-3241 GCA_964249885.1 uncultured Hymenobacter sp.
GCGCTCGACATCATCGCCAAGAACCCCAGCGCCGCCACCGGCCGCTACCTGGGCCGCCGCAGCAAAGGCAGCAATGGCCAGCAGGGCCACGCCGCCAACGGCAACGGCCAGAGCGACGCCCACGGCCAGCCCGCCGCCAACGCCGCCGTGAAGCAGGCCGAGGAGATGGCGCACGATGCCAAGCCGTATTAGTTCTTGAGTTAGAGTTAATAAAAAAGGGCTTCCCAAGCGGGAAGCCCTTTTTGTTTGTAGGCTGTTGGTCGCCCTCCGCGTAGAACCCCACCCCTAGCCCCTCCCCGATGGGGAGGGGGACTAGTT
>CAXUEM010000405.1:0-2683 GCA_964249885.1 uncultured Hymenobacter sp.
GTGGGCCTGGCCGCCGGCTACCGCCGCGCCCGGCTGGCCTGGTACACCGTCGCCCAGAGCTACTACCGAGACAACGACTCGAACCGGCCGGGCAACATCACGGCCGGCGACCTGCGCAACCACTACGTGCGGGGCATCCCGCGCGACGAGGTGTTCCCGAACCGCGACCTGGGCTCGGCCGGCAACGGCTTCGAGTACACGTTTGATATGGCCTACTACCCCCAGGAGCGCGGGCCCTACAACCTCAACCCCCAGGTGAGCGGCGACGGCCGATTGCTCAACGGCCTGCCCGACCGCAACTACGGTGGCATCAGCCGGGCCATCACGTTCGACACCGACTTCGACAACGCCAACATTGAGTACGCCGAGTTCTGGCTCATGGACCCGTTTATTGGCGGCCAGCAGGGGGTCATCGACGACTCGGACCCCAGCACGCCCAAAGTCAACAACACCACCGGCGGCGAGCTGCATCTGAACCTGGGCAACATCAGCGAGGACGTGCTGGCCGACGCCAACCAGCACGAGTTTGAGAACGGCCTGCCCACGACAGACAACCCGCAGGACATCGCCGAAAACACCAACCCCACGGTGTACGGCCGCGTGACGCGCCAGCAGTTTCTGACTGACGCGTTTTCGGCCGCGCCCGGCGCCCGCGTCCGGCAGGATATCGGCCTCGACGGTCTCGACGACACCGAGGAAAAGCAGTTCTTCGCCAACATTGCCGGCTACGGCGGGCTCGAGGACCCCAGCAACGACAACTTCCGCCACCACCTTGACCCGGCCTACGACGCCGGCAACGTGAAGATTCTGGGCCGCTACAAGCAGTACAACGGCTACCAGGGCAACTCGCGGGAAAATGACCGGCTTTCCTCGACGGCCTACCCCGACAAGGAGGACCTGAACCGCGACAACGTGGTGCAGGACGTGGAGCGCTACTACGACTACCGCATCAACCTGCGGCCCGACCAGCTGGAAGTGGGCCGCAACTACATCATCGACAAGGTAACGAATGAGCGGAACGGCGACCAGGTGACCTGGTACCAGTTCCGGATTCCGATTCGGGAGTACACCGGTATTGTGGGCAACAACGGCGAGTTCGGCTTCAAGAGCATCCGGTTTATGCGCCTCTACATGACGGGCTGGCAGCAGCCGGTGGTCTTGCGCATGGTGCAGCCGCAGTTCGTGGCCAACCAGTGGCGCCGCTTTCTGTACCGCATTTCCGACGGTGGCCGGCTGACTTCGGACGTGACCGACGCCGACGCGTTCAGCATCTCAACGGTGAGCGTGGAAGAAAACGGCCTGTCCGCCGGCGACGCCATTCCCTACGTGGCGCCGCCCGGCATTCAGCGCGACCGGGAGTATGGCTCCAGCGCCACCACCCGCCTGCAAAATGAGCAGAGCCTGCGCCTGAGCGTGACTAACCTGCGCGACGACTACGCCAAGGCCGCTTACAAGAACATCACCATCAACCTCTTGCGCTACAAGCGGCTGAAGATGTTCCTACACGGCGAGAGCGACGACCCCAACACCCGCAGCGGTGACATCCGGGCCTTCGTGCGCCTCGGCACCGACTACACCCAGAACTACTATCAGTACGCCCTGCCCCTGCAGCTGACCGAGCCCGGCAAGACGGCGCCCCGCGAGGTGTGGCCCGAAGCCAACGAAATTGACCTCTCATTTCAGGCTTTTATCGACCTGAAAGCCCGGCGCAACCGCGAGCGCGCCAGCCTGCTGCTGCCCTTCACGGCTACCCTGCCCAACGGCGCCATCATCTCGGTGGTCGGCAACCCGGACCTCTCGGCCGTGCAGGGCTGCATGATAGGCATGCAGAACCCGGCCACGCCCGACGGTGACCGCCGCGACAAGTCGGCCACGCTCTGGGCCGACGAGTTCCGGGTGTTTGACTTCGAGCAGCAGGACGGCTTCGCCGCCACGGCCCGTTTCAACGCCAAGCTGGCCGATTTGGCCAACCTTACGGCCACGGGCTCCTACACCTCGGTGGGCTTTGGTGGCTTGCAGGACAAGGCCCAGCAGCGCTCCCTGGACAACATTTTCCGCGGCGACGTGAACCTGACCGTCGCGGCCGACAAGCTGCTGCCGGCCCAGCTGGGTTTGCGCATTCCGGTGCTGCTGCAGCTGGGCCACGAAAGCCGCGCCCCGCAGTACGACCCGCTTGACCCCGATACCAAGCTCAACCAAAGCCTGCAGAAATTCGGTGACGACAACGGGCAGCGCGCCGCCTACCGCAACAGGGTGCTGGACCAGACCACGAGCCGCAGCATTTCGGCCCTGAACGTGCGCAAGGAGCGCAACCCCGAAAGCAAGCGCACGCCCAAGCCCTGGGACGTGGAAAACGTGGCCCTGAGCTACTCGCTCACCGAGCGACAGCACACCGACATCCGCACCGAGCGCGACTACACCCGCGCCTACACCGGCGCCCTGGCCTACGTGTACCAGACCACGCCCAAGAACTACACCCCGCTGGCCGGCATCAAGGCCCTGGACAACCCCTACCTGAAAATTTTCCAGGAAGTCAATATCACGCCCCTGCCCTCGCGCTTCTCGTTCCGGGCCGACATTGACCGGCGCTACAACGAGCGGTTTTTGCAGCGCGTGCTGGAGCCGGGCACCCTGCCCACCACGCAGGGCATCGCGCCGGTGGTGCAAAAGGCGTTCTTCTTTA
>CAXUEM010000405.1:2693-2976 GCA_964249885.1 uncultured Hymenobacter sp.
TCTTTAACCGGATTTACGACCTGAAGTGGGACCTGACCAAGGCCCTGATTCTGGACTACACCGCCACAAACCGCGGCGTGGTGGACGAGGGGCCGGGCCGCACCATCGGCGACGGGCCGGAGGCCATCCGCAACCGCGACCTGATTCAGGAAAACCTGCGCCGCGGCGGCCGCACCACCAACTTTGCCCAGACCATTGCGGCTACCTACCGCCTGCCCCTGGACAAGTTTCCGCTCACTGACTGGCTCAGCGCCGACGCCCGCTACGCTGCCAACTACAGCTG
>CAXUEM010000405.1:2986-3225 GCA_964249885.1 uncultured Hymenobacter sp.
CAGCGCGGTGCGCAGGTTCAGGTTGTCGGTGTACAGCGACGAGAACGGGGGGTTGAGCAGGTCACTGCGGTTGGTGTACCAGCCGCGGCTGTAAGCACGCCCGACCCGACCGATACGGCGACCGTGAGTTTGAACCTGGGCAACACCATTCAGAACAACGCCGAGCTGAGTGCCAACGGCCGCATCGATTTGGTGAAGCTCTACAACAAGGTGCGCTTCCTCAACATCATCAACAACGC
>CAXUEM010000406.1:0-3220 GCA_964249885.1 uncultured Hymenobacter sp.
CCGCCACTCCCTGCCGTGACCGACGCCCAATTTGACTTGCTCGACGAACTGTACTTCGTGACGCCTTTCCGCACCCTGCTGGAAAAAACCGGCCTGCCCGCCCCGGCCCTGGAAGCCGGGCTGCGCGAACTGCTGGAACAGGGCCTCATCCGCTCGTTCTGGCCCGACCCCGACACCGAGCTGGCCTACGAAACCACCTCGTTCGGCGCCATCGGCCGCGATGCCTACTACCTGGCCAGCAAAGAGGGCCTGCTGCAACACAATACCCGCTAGCGGTGGCCGCGCCCGCTGCTTCTGCGCCGGCTCCGGCCGCGGTTGCCGCTGCGGCGGCCCCCACAGCATCCCGCTCGCCGGGGTACTTCGTGCGGCGCCGGCTGCTGCAAAACCGGCCCGCCGTGGCCGGGCTGCTATTTATTCTGCTCTGCGCGCTGGTGGCCCTGCTGGGCTACTGGATTTTGCCCGACAACTCGCCCAACGCTAATAATGGCCTGGTGCAATTGCAGAAGTCGGCCCCCGGCCTGCGGGTGCAGCTGCTGCGCCGCCCGCGCCCCCTGGCGCCCGGCGAGCCCACGCCCAACCCGCTCACTACCTGGCTGCACGGCCGGCCGGCCGCATTTGACGAAACGCCCATCGGCGGCTACCGCTTCTTGCCCGGCACTGATTCGGTGCTCACGCTGCCGCTGGCCGCCGCCCACGCCGCCGTGCCCGGGAAAGCTCAGCGCTACGCTTTGGCCGACCTGGCCGGCCGGTCGGGCTCCACCGCCGAGCTGCAAAAGCTGGTAGCCCGGCAAAACTTCACTTCGCGCACCTACCTGCTGGGCACCGACAAAGCCGGCCGCGACGAGCTGAGCCGCCTGCTGCTGGGCACGCGCATCTCGCTGGGCATCGGGCTGGTGGCGGTACTCATTTCCATGCTGCTGGGCATGCTGATTGGCGCCGTAGCCGGCTACTTTGGCGGCTGGATTGATTCGCTGCTGCTGGGCCTGATGACGGTGGTGTGGAGCATTCCGGGCATCATGCTGGTCATCGCCATCTCGCTGGCCCTGGATTCCAAGGGCGTGTGGGTCAGCTTCGTGGCCGTGGGCCTGACCATGTGGGTCGATGTGGCCCGCGTGGTGCGCGGACAGATGCTGAGCTTGCGCTCAGCCACCTTCGTCGAGGCCGGGCGGGTGCTGGGGCTGCCCACCTCGCGCCTCATTGCCCGGCACCTGCTGCCCAATATGCGCGGGCCACTCATCGTGCTGGCCACCAGTAACTTCGCGGCCGCCATCTTGCTCGAAGCCGGCCTGAGCTTCCTCGGCCTGGGGGTGCAGCCCCCGGCCCCCAGCTGGGGCCTGATGGTGAAGGAAGGCTACGACCTGCTGGGCACCAGCGCCGGGCTCTGGCTCACATTCTTGCCCGGCGCGGCTATTAGCCTGCTGGTACTCAGCTTCAACCTGCTCGGCAATGGCCTGCGCGATGCTTACGACCCGAAAACGCCGGTGGGGTGATTAATTACGAATGATTAATTACGAATTACGACTTTCAGCTGAAGAGCAACACAATGAAAACGGGCAATGTAGTGCTAGAAAAAAGCTTTGCCTTTGGAATACGCATGTTCGGGCTGCACGAATTGCTGGTGCAAAAACGCCTGTTTGCAGCCGCCGACCAAGTATTTCGGAGTGGTACGTCCATCGGAGCCAACTCGGAGGAAGCCATCGGCGGCGCTTCGCGGCGCGACTTTCTCGCTAAGCTACTTATCGCCCGCAAAGAGGCCCGTGAAACCCACTACTGGTTGCGTCTGCTGCGCGAAAGCCAAAACCTGGAGCCCCGCCTGGCTGACTCTCTGCTATATGATGCGGAGGAGTTAATCAAGATTCTGACCGCCATTATTCTATCTTGCCGCTCTCCCAAAGCCCCCAAGGACAATTCGTAATTAGTAATTCGTCATTAGTAATTCACAATGCCTACCATTACGCCCGAAAAACGGCTGTTTCTGAAGGAGCGCGAGCTGGGGGCCCTGCTGGAAATCACGCAGGCCATCACCCGCGACTCGGCCGAAACCGACCTCTACAAGATTTACCAGTTCACCCTCATCGGGCAACTGGGGGCGCGCAAGCTGGCCCTGCTGGTACTGGAGGAAGGCGAGTTGCGCGGCGTCGTCTCGTTTGGCATGAACATGCCCGATTTCCGGCGCATGGCCCTGCCCGCGGCCGTGGTGCAACAGTGCCAGGCGGGCGCCCGGCCCAGCGCCGAGCTGGACCTGGACGCGGAGTGGCAGGGCTTCGAAACCATCATTCCGGTGCGCCAGCAGGGGGTGGTGCACGCCTACGTGTTCATCGGCACCACCCTGGCCGACTACGCCACAGCCGAGGCCATCAAGTTTCTGGAAACGCTCAGCAACATCCTCGTCGGGGCCATCGAGAACCGCCGCCTGGGCCGGCAGCGGGTGGCGGCCGCGGCCATGCGCAAGGAGATTGAAATTGCCAAGGATGTGCAAACCATGCTCTTCCCACGCCTGCTGCCCAACGATGGCGGCGTGGCCGTGCAGGCTTCCTACGTGCCCCACGCCGACATCGGCGGCGACTACTACGACGTGGTGGACATCGACGCCGACCAGTTTCTGTTCTGCGTGGCCGACGTGAGCGGCAAGGGCGTGCCGGCTTCGCTGCTGATGTCGAACTTCCAGGCCGGGCTGCGCACGCTGCTGCGGCAGGGCGCCGCGCTCGACGTGATTGTGCAGGAACTCAACCACCTCATCTTCCGCAATGCCGGGGGCGAGAAGTTCATCACCGCCTTTCTCGGCCTCTACGACCGCCGCAGCCGCCGCCTGCGCTACGTGAACGCCGGCCACAACGACCCCCTGCTGCTGCCTGACCACGGCCCCGTGGAGTTCCTCAAAACCGGCACCGTCATGCTTGGCATCATGGAGCACCTGCCCATGCTGCACGTCGGCGACATCACCCTGCCGCCCCGCGCCCTGCTGCTGAGCTACACCGACGGCCTGACCGAAGTTTTCAACGCCGCGAGCGAGGAGTTCGGCGAGGACGGCATCGTGGCTGTGCTCCAGCAGGGCCGCTACCTGCCGCTGCCCAAGCTCCACCAGGAGCTGCTACGCCGCGTCAAGGACTTCGACAGCGCCGGGCATTTTGCGGATGATATTACGATTTTGAGTTGCCGGTTTAAATGAATTATGAATTATGAATTATGAATTATGAATTATGAATTATGAATTATGAAT
>CAXUEM010000407.1:0-3191 GCA_964249885.1 uncultured Hymenobacter sp.
GGGTGCAACCTTCGCGGGCCGGCTTCGTTATGACCAATAATATTAGTTTATCAAACTAAATTTTTGAGCACCATGAAAATTCAAGTTGACAAAGGCCAGGACAAAGGCTTCCTGCCCGACGGCCGCCACACCGTGGAAATCACCGACATCGAAGAAGGCGTGAGCGAGCATCAGCAGGTGCCGTTCTTTGCCGCCCGCATGGAAAACGAAGACGGCTTCGTGAGCCAGCGCTTCTATAATTCCGAGGCCGGCCATCCCATCATTCTGCAATTGTATTCGGCCGCCGGCATCAAGCCCGAGCAAGGCAAGGACCTCGACACCAAGCAGCTGATTGGCAAGCGCCTGTCAGTCGAAGTCGGCGACCACAGCTACGCCGACCCGGCCACCGGCAACGAGCGCAGCATCCGGCAAGCCACCGGCTTCCGGGCGGCGTAAGGCTTCGCTTAGTTAAGAGGTAGGAGTTAAGAGTTAAAAAAAGGACCGCCTGGCAATTCAGACGGTCCTTTTTAACTCTTAACTCCTACCTCTTAATTGTCACTTACGGCGTGTTTTCCACCACCTGCGGGCCGGCGGGCGTAGCGGCTGCGGCGGCTTGGTCCTTGATAGTGCCCAGCTCGCGGCCGACTTCGATGAAGGCCTGAATAGCCTTGTCTAGGTGCGCGCGGGTGTGGGCGGCCGAGAGCTGCACCCGAATGCGGGCCTGGCCCTGCGGCACCACCGGGTAGTAGAAGCCCACCACGTAGATGCCCTTATCCAGCATCCGGGCCGCAAATTCCTGGGCCAGCTTGGCATCGTAGAGCATAACGGGCACAATGGGGTGTTCGCCGGGCCGGATGTCGAAGCCGGCCTGGGTCATCTGCTGGCGGAAGTACTTGGTGTTTTCTTCTAGCTGGTCGCGCAACGCGGTGCTTTCGGTCAGCAGCTCCAGCACGCGCAGGCTGGCGCCCACGATGGCCGGCGCCAGCGTGTTGGAGAACAGATAGGGCCGGCTGCGCTGGCGCAGCATGTCGATGATTTCCTTGCGGCCGCTGGTGAAGCCGCCCATGGCCCCGCCCAGGGCCTTGCCCAGCGTACCGGTGATGATGTCGATGCGGCCCATCACGTCGCGCATTTCGTGGGTGCCGCGGCCGGTTTTGCCCAGAAAGCCGCTGCTGTGGCACTCGTCCACCATCACCAGGGCTTGGTACTTGTCGGCCAGGTCGCAGATTTTGTCGAGCTGCGCGATGGTGCCGTCCATGCTGAACGAGCCGTCGGTGACGATGATGCGGTGGCGACTGCCCTTGGCCGTGGCGTCCTGGAGCTGCTTTTCCAGGTCGGCCATGTCGTTGTGCTGGTAGCGGTAGCGCTGGGCCTTGCACAGGCGCACGCCATCGATGATGGAAGCGTGATTCAGCGCATCCGAGATGATGGCGTCCTGCTCGTTGAACAGGGGCTCGAACACGCCGCCGTTGGCGTCAAAGGCGGCGGCGTAGAGGATGGTGTCCTCGGTGCCGAGAAAATCGGCCAGCTTGCGCTCCAATTCCTTGTGAATATCCTGGGTGCCGCAGATAAAGCGCACCGAACTCATGCCGTAGCCGTGCGAGTCGATGGCCGCCTTGGCTGCTTCAATAACTTCGGGGTGCGAGCTCAGGCCCAGATAGTTGTTGGCGCAGAAGTTCAGCACCTCACCGGCCTGGGTGGTCGAGATTTCGGCGCCCTGCGGCGAGGTGATGATGCGCTCCTTTTTGAAAAGGCCGGCGGCTTCAATGTCCGTGAGCTGCTGCCGCAGGTCGGGCTGGAGAGTGGCGTACATATGGGGGTGGGAGGATGTTAGTTATAAGTTAAACGCTATTACAAAAGAACGTCATGCTGAGCGCAGCGCAGCATCTCTATCACGACACTAACTTAATCGTCTGATTCCGCGGATTACCTACGCGGTAGAGATGCTTCGACTGCGCTCAGCATGACGGGCGTGTTTGTCTTTATTTATTTCTTTAAAAACGCCCGTACCCCCTGCTGGCCGCTGTCCATGAGCTGCTTTTTCTGGGCGTCGGACACGCGGCGGATTTTAGGGCTGAAGTTCATGATGTTGATGCTCACCGTGCGGCGCCAGTCGGCGGGCTGCACGGGGTTGAGGTTTTCGAGCGCCACGGTGTAGAGGGCGCCGACGTAGGTGTTGAAATCCTTGATGTCATACGGCGCCAGCGCCAGCCGGCCGGTGGGAGCCGTGTCGAGCGGAATCTGCTCGGCGCGGTCGAGGCGCAGGCCCAGGGTTTCGGGGTTGAAGACGCGGCCGCGGGCGTCGGGCGCTTGGGCGGCGAGGCCAGCCGGCAGGTAGCGCGGATAATCAAACAAATCAACCGGGTAGTTGGCCAGCAGGCCGCCATCAACCAGCACCTCTACGGGCTGGCCGGGGGCCGGCGTGCCGGTGACGACGTTGCCCTGCGCGTCGAGCAGCACGGCCCGGAAGTAGAGCGGGATGCTCATGCTGATGCGCACGGCGTCGGCCACGCGCATGCTGGGGTTGGTTTCGTAGCTGAACACCTGCACCCGCTGCCGGGTCAGGTTGGTGCCGGTGGTGTAGAGGTCGCGGAACCGGGCGCCGCTGCGGCCGGCGGCCGGCGTCGCTTGCTGCTGCACCAGCGCGTGCAGCTGGCCGAGCGTGAGGTTGGGGTTCTGAGTTTTGCGGGCCACCAGCTCGCTGAGGTAGGTCGTGAGCTGGTCGCCCCGGTACCAGCCGTACTGCTTCACCAGCCGGTGGCTACCGCCGAAAAAGATAAATCGGCCATCATTCAGGCGCTGCACCGGCGTGGCATTCACCACCGCAATGATTTCCTCGGGCGAGTAGCCCACGGCCAGCAGCGCCGCCTGGATGGCCCCGGCCGAGGTGCCGCCCACCCGCTCGATGCGGGCCAGCACCCCCTGCTGGTCGAGCTCGCGCAGGGCCCCGCCGTAGGCAATGCCCCGGATGCCGCCGCCCTCCATCACCAGGTTGCGGTAGGGCGGCGTAGTGGGTGGCGTGGTCGTTTGGGCCGCGGCCAGCCCCGCGCCGCGGCCACTGAGCAGCAGGGCGCCGGCCAGCACCCGCAGCGGCAAGCGCAGAAAAGAAAGCCTGATAGCCATGGCGGCAAAGATACCGGGGGCGCGTGGCTCGGCTGCGCACCAAGCCAGCAGGGGGTGGTTGGGGGGTCGACCCGGTATATTTGCCCGGC
>CAXUEM010000408.1:0-3183 GCA_964249885.1 uncultured Hymenobacter sp.
TCACGGGATCGAAGCGTTTCCGGCCGAATGGCGCGAGTTGCTGGCCACCCACGTGGCGTTCTACAATGGCTTGGCCGACGAGCAGAAAGCTCGTTCCGAGCGCCAGACGCAGCTTTTCCTGGCCCGCACCAGCATCACCGGCGTGCAGACCGAAGTGGACGAGCTGACCCGGCTGCTGGTGGCCGCCTCGGCCGTGATTCCGGCCTTTGGCTTTCCCGATTGGGAATACCGCAACCTGGGCGAGGTGCTCATCGTGCCCGACGCCTGGCAGCTGGAAACCAAAGCCGACCACGAGGTCAAACCCCTGCAGGGCACCCTGCTGGGCTCGGTGCAAAATTTCCAAAACTCGCACTACATGCGCCTGTCCAAGGCCGCGCTGCTGCAGGGCTTTGCCGCCGCCCAGGACCGACGAAACGTGGGCATCCATGAGTTTGCCCACTTGCTCGATGAAGCCGATGGCGTAATTGACGGCGTGCCGAAAGCGGCCCTGCCACCCGCCCTGCGCCAGCCCTGGGCCGAGCTGATGCACCACGAAATCAAGCTCATCCGGGCCGGCAAGTCCGACATCGACGACTACGGCGCCACGAACGAGGTCGAGTTTTTCGCCGTCATCTCCGAATACTTTTTCGAGAAGCCCGATAAATTAGCCGAGGAGCACCCCGAGCTGTACGCGCTGCTCACGCAGGCATTTCAGCAGCGCCCGCAGCCAGGCACCCTGCTGGCCCGCTCCCGGCAGTTCCTGAGCAAGCTGCGGCCGGGCTTCAACGCCAGCCGCCGCAAGCTGGGCCGCAACTCGCCCTGCCCCTGCGGCAGCGGCAAAAAGTACAAGGACTGCCACCTGGAAGCCGCCACGGCAGCCGGAGCGGCCTGAGCTGTAGCGCCGAAAGGTGGCTGGGTCCGCCGCGCTGCGTCAGCTTAACCAGCCGGCACCAATTACCCCCTGCTGGCTAAGCTGCCCTGGCCGGGACCAGGGGCGCGAAGCGGGCGGTTTCGGCCAGGCGCCGCCGGAGCACGGTGGCCACGCTTTTGAGGCGGTACTGGATGACTTGCAGCGTGTCCTCGTCGTTGAGGTCGATGCGGTGGTTGCGGCTGGTGAGGTAGCGCGCGAGGGCCGAGTTTTCGTCCAGGTTTTCGGTCAGCTCCTGCTGGGCGTCTTGCCAGGCGGCCGGCTGGTCGGCCAGCAGGTAGCGCACGCGCAGGTCGATGGTCTGGCTTACCAGGCCGGCCAGCTGGCTGAGCACCGTGCCCTCAACCTCGGAGAAGGCCCGCGGCTCGCGGCCGATTATGACCAGCATGCCGATGCGGGCGCCGTCGGGCATTCGCAGGGCCGCGCCGGCGTAGAACTGCAAGCCAAACGCCTGGGCCACGCCCGGGCTAATCAGCTCGCAGCTGGCGGGCTTATAATCCGTGATAACGATGGGCTCGTCCTGCAGAATGGCGGCCGAGCACATGCTCTCGTGGCGGGGCAGGCTGGGCACGTCGCCGGCGCCCACCAGGGCCTTGTGGTAGGTGTGCTCCCCGTCGACGAGCGAAATCAGGCCGATGGGCACGTTGTAGAGCTGGGCCACCCAGGCCACCAAATCATCAAACACCTTTTCGGGCGAGGTATTGACAATCTGGTACAGGTGCAGGGTGCGCAAACGGGCCTCGTCATCGGCCGGAATCAGCGACGTGGGGTAGGGCTTAGGCATAGTCAACAAAAAAATAAATACTGGTAAAGAGCACGTCCTGCCGAACACGGCACAGCACCCGGCCCGAATAAGTAGTCAAGGCTAACCAACGCTTGAGTTACCTACGCGGGCCGAGTGCTGCGTCGTGTTCGGCAGGACGTTGCTGTTGCAGTCGCCGGCGGGCGGCTTAAAAACTTAGAAATTCGCCTCGGCGGCGGGCAGGTCGATGAGGATGAACTGCGCGTCCTTATCGGCGCGGATGTCGACTACGTCCTCGTCGGTCATGCGGGCCTGGTCGTTGGGGCCCAGCTCGGTGCCGTTGACGAAGATGGTGCCTTCCTTGACGTAGATGAAGGTGAGGCGGATGGGAAAGGTCTTGAACTGGATTTCCTTGCCCGTGCTCAGGTTGGCCCAGTAGATGGTGGAGTTGGAGTTCATAAACACCACGTCTTCCAGCACTTTCTGACCCGTCACGAGCGGAATCAGCGTATCCTTTTTGCCCTTGAGAAAGCCCAGGTCTTTCTGCTCGTAGCTGGGCGCCAGGCCGCGCTTGCTCGGAATAAACCAGAGCTGATACAGGTGCAGGGGCTTGCCGGTGCGGTTTAGCTCGCCGTGGGCCAGGCCGGTGCCGGCCGTCATGCGCTGCACTTCGCCGGCCTCGATGGTCGTGTTGTTGCCCATGGTGTCCTGGTGGGTTATCTGCCCGTCGAGCACCAGCGTGACAATCTCCATTTCCGAGTGCGGGTGCTGCGGAAAGCCGGAGTTGGCCGCGATGTTGTCATCGTTGAACACGCGCAGCGGGCCGAAATGCATGTTCTGGCGGTCGTGGTAGTCGGCAAACGAGAACAGGAAGTACGAGCTGAGCCAGGGCGCGGGCGCCGCGTGGTGGCGGCTGGTGGCCGGAATGTATTTGAGCATGGGAAGGCTGATTTTGGTTAGCAGCACTTACGGCTGGGGGCGGGGCAAGTTGAGTTTGCGCCGGCAGCCAGCAAAACGCCGGTCATGCTACGCTTATACGCAGCATGACCGGCGTTTTGCTGGCTGTCTTCAGCTTGGCTCTTTTAAGCAGCTACACCTTGCGCATCTGCCGCACCTGCTCGCTCAGGTCCAGCACCAGCCCGGCCAGGTGCTCCAGCGAAACCCCACCAATCGGAAACGTGCTGCTGATGTAGCTCTTAGCTTCCCAGATTTCGCGCACGTCGGTTACGCTCACTTCGTAGGGCGAGAAAACCGGGTTGTCGGAGTGCAAGGACAGCGTGGCCTCGCGCTTGAGCTTGTTAAAGACGCGCTTGAATACCACGCCTTCCTTCACGCTCACCACGATGCAGGGCGTACCGTCCTTGATGGTGTGCCAGTCATCAACATAACGGCCCACGATGACGGTGCCCGAGTTGAGCGGCAGCATGGAGTCGCCGGCAATTTCAAAGGCCCGGTAGGTGCCGCCGGTGGGCAGCGTGGGCAGCCGGAAGCGCGGTAGCTCCTCGATGAATTCGGGGTCGGCGTAGCCGTTGAG
>CAXUEM010000409.1:0-241 GCA_964249885.1 uncultured Hymenobacter sp.
AGCGAGGTGAGCGCGCCGGCGGGCAGGCCGCGCAGGCGCTGGTGCAGGGCGTCGGTGGCAGTTTCAGGGTTTGAGACGCCCTGGGCCACGACCCGGTTGCCGGCCAGGCGCACTTGCAGCAGACCATTGCGGGCCAGGGTGCTGAGGTAATCGGGGGCGGCCGGGCGGCCGGGCTGAAACAGCACATCCAGCAGGGCCGGCAGGCGGCGGTAGTTCACCAGCAGAGTGCCATCGACGCCGC
>CAXUEM010000409.1:251-3182 GCA_964249885.1 uncultured Hymenobacter sp.
TCCTGGAGCCGCTCGCGCTGGCCGCGCAGCAGGTCCAGCTCCTGAAAGTCGGCTACCACAGTGGGCGCGGCGGCGCGGCTGCCAGCGCGCCCGGCCCGGCGCAGAGCGGCCTCAACCAGCGTGGCGTTACTGCTCAGCAGCAGGTGGTTGCGGTAATTGACCACCGTCAGGCTGGCTTCGCTGCTGATTTCAGTGAGCAAACTCAGCTCGTGGCCCTCTACTTCGCGGGTGGCCAGGCGGTAGCGGCGGTCGCGGCCCAGGGCGCTGAGCAGGCCCCGCACCTGCCGGTACTCGCGCACCGAAGTCAGCGGCACCTGAAACAGCAGGTCGTAGCGCTCCGGGCCCGTGATATGGAGCGAGGTGAGCACCAGCTTGCGGCCCAGCAGCCGCAGCAGGCCGCTCTGGCGGGCGCTGCTGCCGGCCAGGGAGTCGGCCAGGGCCAAGTGGCCGGCCGCCTGCTGGAAGTAGCCCACGGCCGTCAGGTTGTCCCAGACCTGAATTTCCTGCAGGTGGCGCACCAGGGCGGGGTGGTCGTGGGTGCTGAGCAAGAGCACCGCGTCGTCGGGCACTAGGGCGTAGGCATCCAGCGGCACGGCGGCCAGGGTGCGGCGGTAGTAGACGTAGGTGGTGAGCGTGAGCCCCAGCACAAGGGCCGTGAGCAGCGCCAGCAGCTTGCGGGACATAGATTTGGAAAGGCAGCCCGCAAAGAACGGCAAGGGCGGCGCTTCCGGCGCCAATTATGGAGGCGCGGGCGGCACCAGCCCGGTCGACAGCCTGGTTTAAGTCTGCACGGCACGGCCTCCTTATCCAGCTAGCCGCCTATGAAACACGCTACCCCCTGCTGGCCCGGTCAGGGACGCTTGCGCAAGACGACCACGGGCTCACAGCCATTACAGTAGAACTCGCCCAGCATCTTTCCCGTGGCTACTTGGTAAGAACTATTAGCCCGGCCATTATAATATATCTCCAGGCGTTCCAGCCAGTTTATAGGCTGACAACCGAACGTGACAAGGGCGCCAAAATGCATTCTGACTTCCAATGTATCGGTATCGGTGTCGCTGAGGCGCAGCACGTGAGTGTCGGTTAAGTCGCCGCCAGCAGTGGGTAAATAGTAAGCTTTTTCGCCCAAGTAAATCTTATGAGGATATGGCTGACTAGGCCAAGGCGTGCCGTTGCGCTCATCCACCACCTGAAACCCCATGTACGGCGACGCGCGGCCCATGCCGCAGCGGCGCTCCTCTTCCTTTTCGCAGCCGGCCATGCTCAGGACCAGCGCCAGCAACAAGCTTGTGCGGGGCTGAAGGGTGTAACAATCATAAACAGCTTTCATAACAAACAAAATAAGTCAGAACACCCCCTGCTGGCAACGCCAAAACGGCCGGTTCTGCCGCTAGGCTCTATCTTCCCGGCCTCAATATACTTCTTGCATGGCCGAATCCTTACCCTCCGAAACCACTGCCGCCGAGCAGCCGCACTTCAAGCGCGCCATCAACCTCTTCGACGCCATCATGCTCGTGACGGGCTCCATGATAGGCTCGGGCATCTTCATCGTCTCGGCCGACATTGCCCGCAAGGTCGGCTCGGCCGGCTGGCTTATCGTGGTGTGGCTGCTCACGGGCCTCATCACCATGGCCGGGGCCATCAGCTACGGCGAACTGGCGGCCATGTTCCCCAAGGTGGGCGGGCAGTACGTGTACCTGCGCGAGGCCTTCGGGCGGCTCACGGCCTTTCTCTACGGCTGGACGCTGTTTCTCGTCATTCAGACCGGCGTGATTGCGGCCGTGGCCGTGGCCTTTGCCAAGTTCACGGGCGTGCTGCTGCCGTTTTTCTCGGTGAAAAACATTCTGTTCAGCGTCGGCTCGTTTGAGTTCAGCTCGGTGCAACTGCTGGCCATCGGCCTGATTGTGGGCATCACGGCCCTGAACGCCCAGGGCGTGCGCACGGGCAAGCTGATTCAGAACGTGCTGGGCTCGACCAAGCTGCTCGCGCTGGGTTTGCTGATTCTGCTGGGCGTGGCGCTGGGCCTGAACTCCGAGGCCATTGCGGCCAACTTCGCCGACCTCTGGACGGCCTCCCGCCACGCCGCGCCGGGCGTAACGGCGCCCACCGTGCCCATCTCCGGCACGGCTCTGGTGGTGGCCATCGGCATGGCCATGACCGGCTCGCTGTTCTCGTCCGACTCCTGGAACAACATCGGCTTCGCGGGCGAGGAAATCCAGAACCCCGAGCGCACGCTGGTGCGCAGCATGGCCATAGGCACGGCCATCGTCACGGGCCTGTACATTCTGCTCAATGTGGTGTACCTGCTGGTGCTGCCCCTGGCCGGCTCGCCCGAGGCCGCCACCGTGGCCGGCCGCGGCATCATGTATGCCACCGACGACCGCGTGGCCACGGCCGTAGCCGAATCGGTGCTGGGCCGGGCCGGGGCTGCCTTCATGGCCGTGCTCATCATGCTCAGCACGTTTGGCGCCAACAACGGCATTATTCTCAGCGGGGCCCGCGCCTACTACGCCATGGCCAAGGACGGCCTGTTTTTCCCCGGCCTGGCCCGGCTCAACGGCGCGGGCGTGCCCAGCCGGGCCCTGTGGGCGCAGTGCCTGTGGGCCAGCCTGCTGTGTTTGAGCGGCAAATACGGGCAGCTGCTCGACTACGTCATGTTCTCGGTTATCCTGTTCTACGTCATCACCATCGTCGGCATTTTCGTGTTGCGCCGCACCCGGCCCGAGGCGCCCCGCCCCTACCGCGCCTGGGGCTACCCGGTGCTGCCCGGCCTCTACGTGGTGCTGGCCTCTACTTTCTGCGCCATCCTGCTGCTGGCCCCCGACACGGCCGAGTTCTCGCGTCGCGGCCTGGCCCTGATGGCGCTGGGCGTGC
Organism: uncultured Hymenobacter sp.; assembly: GCA_964249885.1. Taxonomy (GTDB): domain Bacteria; phylum Bacteroidota; class Bacteroidia; order Cytophagales; family Hymenobacteraceae; genus Hymenobacter. The sequence goes on from CAXUEM010000409.1 coordinate 3,126, forward strand.
CCGTGTTCTTTCTCTTTGGCCGCCGGTTTGGGAACAATGCCGCGTAAGAGTTCATAG
>CAXUEM010000410.1:0-3175 GCA_964249885.1 uncultured Hymenobacter sp.
GCAGCGCAGCCTCTGCTACTGCTACTTATCTGCGATTTAATATTGCTTTAAGCTGAATAGGGTTCGAATTTCTGCGAAAGCACTGCCCTCGCTCATCCTATTTAAATTACATTTTGGCCTGCCGCCCCTAACTTGCCCCCATGAATACCCCCGCCGCGCCTGCCCTAGCCCTCGTCCGCCAGGATATCTGGCTGCAGCCCTACGAGCCGGTGCTGCGCCGCCGCCAGCAGCGCCTCGATGCCCGGCTGGCCGATATTCAGGCCCGGCACGGCTCGCTGCAGGCCTTTGCCAGCGCCCACCAGCGCCTGGGCCTGCACCACGACGGCCGCCGCCGCGGCTTCGTGTACCGGGAGTGGGCGCCGGCCGCCGAAGCCTTGTTTCTAATTGGCGATTTCAACAACTGGGACCGGCAGGCCAACCCTCTGCTGCGCGGCGACGACGGCGTGTGGGAGGTGTTTCTGCCCGACAAAACCTACCAGGCCCGCCTCACGCACGGCTCGCGCTACAAGGTGCACGTGCGGGCGGCCAACGGCCTCCACGACCGCCTGCCCGCCTACCTGCGCCGCGCCGTGCAGGACCCCGAGACCAAGGATTTTGCCGCGCAGGTCTGGCGTCCGGCCGAGGCCTTTAAGTGGACCGACCAGCGCTTCCGCGTCCGCCAGGCCGTGCCCGAGCCGCTCATCTATGAGGCGCACGTGGGCATGGCCCAGGAAGAAGGCCGCCTGGGCACCTACCGCGAGTTTGCCGACCTGATTCTGCCCCGCATTGAAGCCGGCGGCTACAACTGCGTGCAGCTGATGGCCGTGCTGGAGCACCCGTATTACGGCTCGTTCGGCTACCACGTGGCCAACTTTTTTGGCGTCAGTTCGCGCTTCGGCACGCCCGAGGACTTGAAGTACCTCATCAACGAGGCCCACCGCCGCGGCCTGGCCGTGCTGCTGGACTTGGTGCACTCGCACGCCGTGAAAAACCGGGCCGAGGGCCTAGCTGACTTCGATGGCTCGGGCAACCAGTACTTCCACGCCGGGCCGCGCGGCGAGCACCCCGGCTGGGACTCCAAGCTTTTCGACTACGGCCGGCCCGAGGTGCAGCAGTTTCTGCTGAGCAATCTGCGCTACTGGCTCGAGGAGTTTCACTTCGACGGCTTCCGGTTTGATGGCGTGACGAGCATGCTCTACCACCACCACGGCGAGGGCGTGGCCTTCAGCTCCTACGCCCAGTACTTCGAGGACGATGCCGACGAGGACGCCATTCTGTACCTGCAGCTGGCCACCACCCTGGCTCACGAGCTGAAAAGGGACGCCCTGCTGGTAGCCGAGGACATGAGCGGCCTGCCCGGCCTGTGCCGCCCCATCGCGGAGGGCGGCATTGGCTTCGACTACCGCCTGGCCATGGGCATTCCGGACTACTGGATAAAGCTGCTCAAGCACGCCCGCGACGAGGACTGGAGCCTGGGCGGGCTCTGGCACACGCTCAGCAACCGCCGGCCCGGCGAGAAAACCGTGGCCTACGCCGAAAGCCACGACCAGGCCCTGGTGGGCGACAAAACCTTGGCGCACTGGCTCTTGGATAGAAATATCTACGAGCACATGCGCCGCGACGACCCCCACCCGCACACGGCCCGCGGCGTGGCCCTGCACAAGCTCATCCGCCTCAGCACGCTGGCCGCCGGCGGCGAGGCCTACCTGAACTTTATCGGCAACGAGTTCGGGCACCCCGAATGGGTTGACTTTCCGCGCCAGGGCAACGGCTGGAGCTACCACTACGCCCGCCGCCAGTGGAGCCTGGCCGACAACCCCGACCTGCAGTTTAGCAGCCTGCTGGCCTTTGACAAAGCCATGCTGCAGCTGGCCGCCGCCAGCCACCTGCTGGCGGCCGGCGCGCCCCGTTTGCTGCACATCGACGACGTCAACCAAGTGCTGATTTTCGAGCGCGGCGGCCTCGTGTTCATCTTCAACTTCCACGTCGAGCGTAGCATCTTCGACTACCAACTGCCTGTGCCCCGGCCCGGCCGCTACCGCGTGCTGCTGAATTCTGACCGGCCGGAGTTCGGCGGCTTCAACCGCCTGGACGACACGCTGATATACGACACGCTGGGCGGGGGCGGCACGGCGGCCGTGCCCAAGCTGCGTCTCTACCTGACTACCCGCACGGCCGTGGTGCTGGGCGCCGCCTAAGCCGCGGCCGCCGGATAAGCCGCCGGCCCGGCGTCGGCGCCCGCGTCCGTGGTCGTGGCTCGGAAACGGTCCAGCCAAGCCTGGGCCGGGGCCTCTTCGGTAAACCAGCCGGTGCGGAAATCGGCAGCGAGCAGCGGGGTGGGGGCCACGCCGCCTACTCCCTGCTGCTGCAGCTGCGCCCACAGGCACGGCGTGGTCAGGAACGCCACCACCGGGGGGCGGCCCAGGGCCGTGCGTACCCGCGGAAAATAGTCTTCTTCGAGCCAGTAGTGCAGCGCCGGCTGTTGCCGCAGCTGGTCGGCGCGGCCATCAACGAGCCAGTAGGGGCAGCCGCGGCGCCGGGCTTCGAGCAGCATCAGTTCGCCGGCTTCGGTAAACTCGGCCACATCCAGGGGGCGCAGCACCTGGCCCCGGAGCAGCGGAGGCGTGGGCCGGTACTGCAGGACGAAGAAATTTGGGGCGGACGTTTTCATAGCAAAGGAGGAAAGAGTGAGAGCGTATTTAGTCTACGTAGTAACCACAGGTTAGGCTACGCGAAAATACGTAAGGCTCTGTCCTCCTTCTTTGAAGCCCAGCCGCCGACTTATTCGGCGTCGGGCTGCTTACTTTCGTTTCACGCCTATCATCATGCGCTCGGCGGTCTGGGCCAGGCGCTCGGCGCGGCCTTCCGCGGTGCGGGCGCTTTCTATCCAGGCCACGTACTCGCGCTGATGAGCCTTGGAAAGCTGGCTGAACCGCGCCCGCGAGCCCCGCACCGTCGCCAGAGCCGCCAGCAGGTCGGCGGGCAGTTCCAGCGCCACCGCCTCGGGGTCGGGAGCCAGGGTCACGGCCACGTCGTTGGTCCAGGTCTTGGCTATGGCCTTGCGCACCTGCTTGGGCACCAGCAGCAGGTGCTCGCCCTGCTCCGAGCCGGGCAGGGGCGTGATAATACCAGTGTGCGGAAAGCCGTCGAAGGTGGCCCGCACGGCCCGCTTGGCGGGGGCGCCCACGCCCAGGGC
>CAXUEM010000411.1:0-1473 GCA_964249885.1 uncultured Hymenobacter sp.
CCTACCGGCCCTCGCACGCCGACTACACCTACCAGGCCAAATACGGCCGCCGCGACTACCGCGGCGGCGGCCGCTCCTCGGCCCGCGAAACGGCGGCGCGCGTGGCGGCCGGCGCGGTGGCCGCGCAGCTGCTGGCCCAGCTGGGCCTCACGGTGCAAGCCTACGTGTCGGCGGTGGGCGAGGTGGAAGTGCCCGTGAGATACGAGGAGCTGGATTTAAGTTTGACCGACACCAACCTGGTGCGCTGCCCGCACCCGGAAAGTGCGGCCCTCATGCAGCGCCGCATCGAGGCCGCCCGCGATGCCCACGACACGGTGGGCGGCGTCATCACCGGCGTGGCGCTGGGCGTGCCGGTAGGTCTGGGCGAGCCGGTGTTCGACAAGCTGCCCGCCGTGCTGGGCCACGCCTTGCTGAGCATCAACGCCGTGAAGGGCTTTGAAATCGGCTCCGGCTTTGCGGGCACTCGCCTGGCTGGCTCCCAGCACAATGACCCCTTCTACACCGACGAAGCCGGCCGGGTGCGCACCCGCACCAACCACTCGGGCGGCGTGCAGGGCGGCATCTCCAACGGCGAGGACATCGTGTTTCGGGTCGCCTTCAAGCCCGTGGCCACGCTGCTGCAGCCCCAGCAAACCATCAACGACCAGGGCGAAAACATCAGCCTGGCCGGCCGCGGCCGCCACGACCCCTGCGTGCTGCCCCGCGCCGTGCCCATCGTGGAAGCCATGACCCAGCTGGTGCTGGCCGACCTCGTGCTGCGCGCCCGGGCCAGCCGGGTGTGAGGCGAAGAAACCGCAACTTGGTGCTGAATCGTCTTACTACTACAAAACCGTCTTGATTCTGCTGCATCCAGCTTTGTAAGGATTTATTCTGGGGCAGCCGCCAGCCAGGTGGCCGGGGCCAGCGTGGGCCGGTGCTGTAGCAGGTTCACTTCGGGCCCAATGAGTGGCCGGGCCGGGCGGCCGTTGAGCGTTACTTGCGAGTCGACGAACACCGCACTCAGCGGGCGGCCCTGCGCGCGGTAGTCGGCGGCCAGCCAGTGGGCTACTTGCAGCAGACAATCCGGGTAGTTGGCGAACCGGGCCTGGGCGGGCGTAATGATGCGCGACAGGTCGGCCACTTCTTCGCGGCCGTCGGCAGCCAGGCGCACCCGGAAAACAGCCGTGCTGGTTTTGTTGCGCAGCATCATGTGCCAGGCAAACTGGTGGCCCTGCTCGGTCCAGTGCACCTGGCCGGGGTAGAGAAAATGCCGCAACGGCAAAGCCAGCTGCACCGCGCCGTACACCGTGAGCCCGGCCACCAAGGCCCGGTATCGGGTCCGCGACGGCAACGTAACCGGCGCGGCGTCCGGCGCCGGCACCTGCCGCCGAAACCAGCGGCCCACGGCGCCCGGCAGCCGGCGCGGAAAGTCGGGCCCAAAAAACAAGGCCGTCATCAGGAGCGAAAACCAGGGAAAGGTGCCCAGCCCGAAGA
>CAXUEM010000411.1:1483-3143 GCA_964249885.1 uncultured Hymenobacter sp.
GCTGAGGTGAAAAAACGCCGCCGCCGCGTAGGCCCAGGGCCGGGTGGGCCGCCAGAGCAGCAAGGGCACCACTAGCAAATCCAGCAGCAGGCCGGCGTAGCTCATCAGCGGCGGCAGCCAGGGCTGGGCCAGCAGGGGGCCTACCAGCCACCAGCCGCTTTTGTGGCCCAGCCAGATGGTGAGTGGCCGGGCCGCCAGCCAGTCGGGATTCAGCTTGGCCAGGCCGGCAAAAAAATATACCAGCCCCAGCTGGCCCAGCAGCAGTCCGCGCGTCCAGGCCGGCACCGAGTTGGCTGGCGCCACACGGCCGGCCTGCACATCCAGCGAGGCGGCGCGGTGGGCCGGCACCACAGCCAGCAGGCCCGCCACCAGGCAAAACAGGTAGTGGTGGTTGATATAAGTAGTTGAGTCGAGCAGGAAAATCCACCAGCAGCCCGCCGTCAGTACCAGCGCGGCCGCCCGGTAGTGCCAGCCCGCCGCTACGGCTACGCCGGCGCCGATTACGGCCGCGTACAGGCCATAGAGCACGGGCGCCGACAAGTCGGGTAGCGGGGCCAGCAGGTAGGTGAAGTGGTGCGGCGCCGCCAGGTAGCGCTGCGGGTGGCCCAGCACCACGGCGCCCGCGTGCTCGGTGGCAATGAGCAGGCCCGCGCCTACCCGGAAAAATACGAGCCAGGCCAGGTCAATGGGCCGGAAAAGAACGGCGCGCAGCCGCGCCAGCGGGGACGTCCAAACGGAAAGCACGGCCGGAAGATAGCAAGGAAGCCGCGCGGCCGGTCCGAAAAACCCACCGCGCCGGCCACGGCCAGCGCCGAAAAACAGCCGGCGCGCGGGCCTCCGGTCAAACCTGGCCCGGCCCGTACCTTTGCAACCTCCGCCGGCCCTGCGCTGTTACAGTCCTGGTCCCGAGTTTGATTCGGGAGCTCCTACCTGTCAGTTAGTTGCGGTCCGGCCGGATTTCCGGCATCTATCACCTTTTCATCAGAACCCAGAACCTGCCTATATGTCTGCCATTTCCATTTACGCCGAGGCGTCCCCGAACCCGGAGAGCATGAAGTTCGTGCTCAACCAACAGCTGCTCGCCGACGGTGTGAGCGTGGACTACCCCACGGTGGAGGCCGCCGCCGACTCGCCGCTGGCCCAGGAGCTGTTCAATTTCGACTACGTCGGCCGGGTGTTCATCGCCCAGAACTTCGTGACCATCACCAAAACCCAGCCCGAGCTGGCCTGGACCCAGCTCATCCCGGAGCTGCGCCAGTTCCTGAAAGGCTACGTCGAGGCCGGTGGCCCGCTCTTCACCGTCGACCCGGCCGCGGCCCAGAAAGCCGCCCAGCAGGCTGCCGCCACCGGCGACCACTCGGCCGCCGACCAGCAAACTGCCCAGAAGGTCATCGACCTGCTCGACAACTACGTACGTCCCGCCGTGGAGCAGGACGGCGGCAACATCACCTTCAAAAGCTACAACCAGGGTATCGTGACCGTAAACCTGCAGGGCTCGTGCTCGGGCTGCCCCTCGGCCACGGTCACGCTCAAGTCCGGTATTGAGAACCTGCTCAAGCGCATGGTGCCCGAGGTGAAGGAAGTCGTGGCCGAAGGTATTTTGGTGTAGGTGCACCCCCTGCTGGGGGCCCCCCAAACCCCCCCGGCGGTGGGGGTTGGG
>CAXUEM010000412.1:0-3139 GCA_964249885.1 uncultured Hymenobacter sp.
GGCCAGCCCCAGCGGGTACAGCTGGCGCAGCCCCGGCGCGTAGGGCAGCGAGCCGGCCACGCTGCCTGCCCGGCGGCGCAGGCCCAGCCCGGCCACCAGCGCGGCGGGCAGCAGCAGGACCAGCGGGTCAAAGCGCAGGCCGGGGAAAAGCAGCAGCTGACCATTGTTATAAGCATACAGCGCCAGCGGCACCAGATACAGCAAGCTGGCCGCCACGAAGGCGGGCAGGCCGAACCGGCCGCCGGGCGTAGCGGCCTGGGTGTTGAGCCAGAGCAGGCCGTGCACGTTTTCGATGCCCAGCCAGATGACCAGCAAGGCCAGCAGCAGGGCACCGCCCGGCGTGGCATAAGCGGCTAGGTGCAGGGCAGTTTCGTCGGGCGGCAGCGGGCTGCGACTGAACAGCAGCAGGCCCAGCCCCGCCACCAGCAAGCCAAAAAGCAGCCCACGCCAGCGCAGCGCCACCCGCTCGCCGAAGGTGTGCAGCCCGAATGCCGCGCCGCCCAGCACGGCCAGCGCGAGCAACAAGAAGTACTGCCTGGTATCATTGAAAACACCCAGCAGGTCGGCGTTCAGCGACATCAAGAAGAAAATGGCCAAGGCCATGCCGCCCACAAAGGCCGGGCGCGGCAGGCAGCTGACCACGGCCAGCCAGCCAGCCAGCACCGCACCCAGCAGGGCCAGCCAGGGCGCGGCGGCTTCGGGCCGGGTGAAGGGGCCGGCCAAGTCGTGGGTGAAGCTGGTGATGTAGCCGTTGGCCTGCACCGGCAGCCGGGCCGCGCCTACCGCCACCTGCTCCAGCGTGAGCGGCACGGCCTGCAGGTGCGGCACCAAGCGCAGGGGCAGCGTGGTGGCCTCGCCGGTGGCGTAGTGGTAGCCAGCCAGCAGCACGGCCAGCACAGCCAGCAGGGGGAGCAGGCCGGGCAAGCGGCGCGGTTTAGCGGGAGAAGTCAGGTCGCGCAGGGTTTCGCAGGGTTAAACGCAGGGGTGAGCCAGCTCTGGCTTTCGCCTCGGCTGCTATTGACAAAAGCTAACGCGGCTAGGGCAGCCCATCGTATTTAATCGGTCAATTTAGTATTATCCTCTGACCAGCAAGTATTTACTATTCCAGCACCTTGGGTACGCGGAAATAGTCAGAGTCCTTGCGCGGGGCGTTGCGCAGGCCGTCCTGGTGGCTGACGGTGTTGCGGGCTTCGTCGTCGCGCAGCACGTTGATTTCCTGCGACAAGTGCACCAGCGGGGCCACGCCGGTTGTGTCCAGCTCGCTGAGCTGAGCCACGAAGTCGAGGATGTTGTTCAGGTCGCCAAGCATCTGCTGCTCGCGGGTTTCGTCGAATTCGAGGCGGGCCAGGTGGGCCAAGCCGCGCAGCGTGTTCAGGTCGGTGCTCAAAGGGAGTTAAGAGTTATGAGTTAAAAGTTACGAGTTAACGGCCGGCGGCAAGTAATAGCTGGTGGCGCTGATTCAGGCGCGGCTGGACTGCGGCACGGGCTGCTGGGCTTCGGTGGCCAGTGCGACGGCCGCCGTTGGCCGCCAGGTGCTGGGCGCCGGGATGCCGCGGCCTTCGGGTAGAAAGTCGGCGCTGATGATAGCGGCAACCTGCTCCTTGAGAGCGGGCACGTCGGCGGCGGTCAGGTTTCGGGTTTCGATGGGGCGGTGCAGGGTAATGTGCAGCGGGGCGTGGCGCACACGCAGTGTGCCGGCCACGTCGGGCATAAAGCGGTGGTTGGTGGCCATGCCCACCGGCACGAGCGGCACCTGCGCCCCAATGGCGAGCTGAAACGCGCCGTCCTGCAGGGGCAGCAGTTGCTCGCCGGGCGTATCGGAGACCTTGCCCTCGGGAAAGATGCACACCGACTGCCCGGCGGCCAGGGCCCGGCGGGCCGCCACCATGGCCCGGCCGCGGCTCACGGCGCTGTTGCGGTCGACGGTGATGTAGACGCGGCCGAAAATCGGGCCCCAGATGGGCGTGCGCGCCAGCGAGGCCTTGCCCATCATGTTCAGAGAGCCCGGAATGGTGCGAAACAGCAGCATGATGTCGACGTAGGAGCTGTGGTTGGCCACGTACACGCAGGGCTCGGGCAGCGGGCCGGGCACTTCGCGGCGCACCCGCACCGGCACGCCCCACATCAGAATGGAAAACTTCGACCAACCCCGGTTCAGCGTGTGCACGTGCCGGTGCCAGGCCGGCCGCCGGCTGAAGAGCCACTGCAGCGGGTACGTGAGCAGAAACGGCACGATAAACCAGATAACCGCCCACACCGTGTACAGGCGCTGGCCGAGGTAGCGAAGCAGGTGGCGCATACGGGCAAAGGTAAATGAGTTAGGAGTTAAGAGTTAAGAGTTAAGAGGAACGTCATGCTGAGCAAAGCGAAGCATCTCTACCGCTGTACTAACTCCATCGTCTAGTTCCATTGATTACTATGCGGTAGAGATGCTTCGCTCTGCTCAGCATGACGTTCCTCTTAACTCTTAACTCCTAACTCCCTCTTACCCCCTGCTGGCCAGCACCCGCTCAGCCTTGAGCAGGCCCGCCACGCTGATGGCATCGGTGATGCGGTCGGTCAGGGCCATGTGCACGGCTTCGGCCAGGGGCAGCTTCCAGAGGCGCAGGTCTTCGGTTTCTTCGGGCTCGGTGTCGCTTTGCTCCAGGTCTTCGGCTAGGAAGACGAAGCCTTCCTCGTCGGTCACGGAGTTGGAGGTGTGCAGGCGGCTCAGGCGGGTCCAGCGGCGGGCCAGCAGGCCGGTTTCTTCTTTAAGCTCGCGCTGGGCCGACTCCAATATATCCCGCCCGACGGGTCCGCCGCCCATCGGAATTTCCCAGCTGTACTCCCGCAGCGGGTAGCGGTACTGGCCCACGAGCCAGGTGTTGCCATCGGCATCGACGGGAATGATGCCCAGGGCCTTGTTTTTCATCGTCACCACACCGTAGATGCCGGGGCCACCTCCGGGGTTGATGACCTGGTCTTCGCGCACTGACATCCAGGGGTTTTGGTACTTTACGGCCGAGCTAATGGTCTGCCAGGGGTTGTGTGTTTCGTCGAGGGGCGGCCGGGAGGCGGGCATAAGCAAAGCAAAAGCAGAGTGGTTGGGCGGGCAAAAGTAGGTTTGCGGCGGCCGGGCCGGGGCCGGTAAGTGGCTGGG
>CAXUEM010000413.1:0-3137 GCA_964249885.1 uncultured Hymenobacter sp.
AGGTCGGGGCCGGCCCGCACATCCGCACTATGCGCCAGCCCGAAAGCCCGGATTTATGCGGAGCTTTCGGGCCGGGCCAGCAGGGGGCAGCAACCAGGTCAGTGAATTGGGTCAGAGAATGTTAACCTCCGGGTGCAGCTCCACGCCGAACTGCCGGCGCACGGTGGCCATGATTTCCTCGGCCAGGGCGCGCAGCTCGGGGCCAGTGGCGCCGCCGTGGTTGACCAGCACCAGGGCCTGGCGGTCGTGCACGCCATGGGTGCCCGCGCCGGCCCCGCGCCGCTGCCTCTTGAAGCCGGCCCGCTCAATGAGCCAGCCGGCGGGCACCTTCACGCCGCCCGGCACGGGGTAGCCGGGCAGCTCCGGGTAACGGGCCTTAAGCTGGTCGAACTTGCTCTGGCTCAGCTCCGGGTTTTTGAAAAACGAGCCCGCGTTGCCGATTTCGGCCGGGTCGGGCAGCTTGGAGCGGCGGATGTGCACCACGGCCTGGCTCACTTCGCGCGGGCTGGGCTCGCCTTCGATGCCGAGGCTGGTAAGCGTGTCGGCGAGGGCGCCGTAGCGCACGTTGGGCCGGGCCGTGCGGTGCAGGCGCAAGACCACGGCCGTGACGATAAACTGGTTTTTAAGCGGGCCCTTGAACACGCTCTCGCGGTAGCCGAAGCCGCACTCGGTTTTGCCGAACACGCGCAGCTGCCCGGAGCTGATTTCCACGGCTTCGAGCCGCTCAAAGGTGTCGCGCAGCTCGGCGCCGTAGGCGCCGATGTTCTGCAGCGGGGCCGCGCCCACCGTGCCCGGAATAAGGGACAGGTTCTCAATGCCGCTCAGGTGCTGGTCGAGCGAAAATTCGACCAGGCCGTGCCAGCTTTCGCCGGCGCCGGCGCGCAGCAGGGCCGTGTCGGGCTGCGCGGGGTCGGAGCTTTCGCTGAGAATTTCCAGGCCGCGGATTTCGTTTTTCAGCACCACGCCCGGGAAGTCCTGGGTGAAGAGCACGTTGGAGCCGCCGCCCAGAATGAGCTTTTCGGCGGCTTGCACCTCGGGCCGGGCCAGCAGGGCCCGCAGCTCCCCGACCGAGGCGAAGCGGGCAAAGTAGCGCGCCCGCACCTCCAGGCCGAAGGTGTTGTGGGGGCGCAGCGAAACGTGTTCTTCGAGCAAAGGCGTCATGCGGGCAAAGGTAGGACGGACCATTTGGCAAGCCAGCAAATAAACGAGCCGCCCCCGACCTTTGCCCGCATGGACCCCAAGCACGCTACCCGCCTGAGCAAGTTTCTGAGCCTGCACCTGCGTCTCCAGCCCGGCGCCCTCGGCCTGAGTCTGGAACAGGGCGGCTGGGTGGACGTGGACCCCCTGCTGGCCGCCTGCGCCGCGCACGGCGTGCCCATCAGCCGGGCAGAGCTAAACGAGCTGGTTTCCGGCTCCGACAAGCAGCGCCTCGCCTTTGATGAGAGCGGCCGCCGCATCCGGGCCCAGCAGGGCCACAGCGTGGAAATAAATTTGCAGCTGGCGCCAGCCGGGCCGCCCGCGGTGCTGTATCACGGCACTAGCCCGGCGGCGTTGCCGGCCATCCGGGAGCTGGGCCTGCTTAAAATGAGCCGGCACCACGTGCATCTTTGCCGCCGAGGAGGAAACGGCCCGCCGCGTGGGCGCCCGCCGCGGCCGGCCCGTGCTGCTGGCCGTGGACGCCGCGGCGCTGCACGCGGCAGGTGGGATTTTTTATCAGTCTGGCAACGGCGTGTGGCTGACGGAGCAGGTGCCGCCGCAGTACCTGCGGGAGCTGTAGCGCCCGCCGCGCAGGCCTTTCCTAGCGCAGCCGGTAGCCGCGCAACGCATAGAACAGCAAGTACAGATAGCACAGCGCCGGCAACACAAAGGCCACCCGCAGCCCGCCGCCGTACGTGGCCAGCAGCCCCATGAGCGGCGGCACCACGGCCCCGCCCACGATGGCCATAATCAGGTAAGCCGAGCCTTGCTTGGTGAATTTGCCCAGGCCCTTGATGGCCAGCGGGAAGATGACGGGCCACATAATGGCGTTCATCAGCCCGCAGAGCACCACCAGCCAGAGGGCCGTTTCGCCGCGACTCAGCACCGAGGCCAGCACCAGAGCCACGCCGCCCGCGCACACGCCCACCAGCAGCCGGCGGGCATCGAAGCGGCGCAAGAGCGGAATGCCGACGAGCCGGCCCACCATCACCCCAAACCAGTACGAGGAGGCCAGCACCGCGCCCACCGCCTTGGTGAAGCCGGCGCTGGTGTCAATCGGGTCGGGCGACTGGCCGAAGAGCAGGCCGGCGAAGTTGACGGCCAGGTTCAGGCCGCGCACCAGGCTCTGGGTGAAGCCGCTGAGCTGGCTGATGCCCTGGGCCTCGCCGTAGCGAATGATAAACGAGCCAATGCCGACCTCGACGCCCACATAAAAGAAAATGGCGCCCACGCCCAGCACGAGGTGGCGAAAATCCAGGGCCGAGCGGCGGCCGGCGGCCAACGGCGTGGCTTCAGCTTCCTGACCTTCGGGCAGGCTTTCGATGGCGGGCAGCTTGAGCAAAAACAAGATGCCGGCCAGCACGGCCAGAAACACGGCCAGGCCCAGGTAGGGCGGCTTGACCAGCTCGGCCTCGCGGCCCAGGCGCTCGGCCACCGGCAGCGCGGCCAGCTGGGCCTTGAGCGCCACCGAGCCGCCGAACAGGATAAAGCCGCCTACCAGCGGCGAGAGCGCGCCGCCCAGGCCGTTGGCCACGCCCACGATGCTCACGCGGCTGGCCGCCGTGCGCGCCGGCCCCAGCACGCTCACGTAGGGGTTGGCCGCCACCTGCAAGAGCGTGATGCCCGAGCCAATCAGCCCCAAAGCCACCAGGAAAAGCCCGAACGCGCGGGTGTTGGCCGCCGGCACGAACAGCAACGCCCCGGCCGCCATCACCAGCAGACCCAGCACGATGCCGCGCTGGTAGCCCAGCTTTTCCAAGACCCGCCCGGCCGGAATGCTCATCAAAAAATACGCCCCGAAAAACGCCGACTGCACCGCCGTAGACTGAAAGTCAGTCAGCTGGCACACGTCCTTGAGGTAGGGCATGAGCACGTCGTTGAAGTTGGTGACGGCGCCGAAGAGAAAGAACAGCGTCGTCATCAGCAGCATGGGCCCGGCG
>CAXUEM010000414.1:0-826 GCA_964249885.1 uncultured Hymenobacter sp.
TACGTACTGCCCGGTTTCGTGGATGCCCACGTGCACGTGGAAAGCTCGCTGCTCGTGCCCACGGAGTTTGCCCGGCTGGCGGTGGCGCACGGCACGGTGGCCACCGTCTCCGACCCCCACGAAATCGGCAACGTGCTGGGCGTGGCCGGCGTCGAGTACATGCTGGCCAACGCCCGGCTGTCGCCCTTCAAGTTCTGCTTCGGCGCCCCGAGCTGTGTGCCGGCCACGCCGTTCGAGACGGCCGGCGCCGAAATCACGGCCGCCGACCTTGCCCGGCTGTTCGAAAACCCGGAAATCGGCTATTTGGCCGAAATGATGAACTGGCCCGGCGTGCTGAACCGCGACCCGCTGGTGATGGAGAAAATTGCCCTGGCCCGGCAGGCCGGCCGCCCCGTCGATGGCCACGCCCCCGGCTTGCTCAGCCCGGATGCCGCCCGCTACGCCGAGGCCGGCATCAGCACCGACCACGAGTGCTTCACGGCCGAGGAAGGCCGCGCCAAGCTGGCCGCCGGCATGCAGGTGCTGATTCGGGAGGGCTCGGCGGCGCGCAACTTCGACGCTCTGATTGAGCTGCTGCCCGAACACTACGAGCAGTTGATGTTCTGCTCCGACGACAAGCACCCCGACACCCTACTGCTTGGCCACATCGACCAACTGGTGCGCCGGGCCGTGGCCCTGGGCCACGACGTGTTTCAGGTGCTGCAGGTGGCCTGCCTGAATCCCGTGGCCCACTACCGCTTGCCCGTGGGTGGGCTGCGCGTAGGCGACCCGGCCGACTTTATTCTGGTAGATAACCTGTCGGATTTTGATGTGCAGCAAACCTACC
>CAXUEM010000414.1:836-3122 GCA_964249885.1 uncultured Hymenobacter sp.
CGCCCCGGGGCCGGGGGGGCCCAAAACCGCCGGGGCCGGGGGCCCCGCCGCGCCCATTGAGGTCGTCAATAACTTCCACGCCCGGCCCGTGAAGGCAAGTGATTTTGAGCTGCCGGCCGGGCCTTCCGCCGAGGGTGGCACCCTCAAGGTCATCGAATGCTTTAACGGCCAGCTGATAACGGCGCGGCTGGACCTGCCCGCCCGCGCCCAGCAGGGGGTATTGGTGCCCGACGTGCCCGCCGACATCCTCAAGCTGGCCGTGGTAAACCGCTACGCCGCGCAGGCACCGCCGGCCGTGGCCTTCATTCGCGGCTTCGGGCTGAAGAGCGGGGCGCTGGCCAGCAGCGTGGGGCACGACTCGCACAACATCACGGCCGTGGGCTGCGACGACGAGAGCCTAGCCCGCGCCGTCAACCTGGTCATTCAGGCCAAAGGTGGCCTGGCTGCCGTCGGCCCCGGCGGCCAGGAGCTGCTGTTGCCGCTGCCCGTCGCCGGCCTGATGTCGGACCGGACCGGCGCCGAGGTGGCCGCGCTGTACACAGCAATTGACCAGCTGGCCAAGGAGCTGGGCTCAACCCTAGAAGCGCCGTTTATGACGCTTTCGTTTATGGCCCTGCTGGTTATTCCCAGCCTCAAGCTCAGCGACCGGGGCCTGTTCGACGGCGAGGCATTTCGGTTTGTGGAGCTGGCAAACTAATTCGCCTGAAAAAGCCGGCTGCCCGCCTGCGCGTTTCGCGGCAGCCGGCTTTCACTTTCAGCTCCAGCAACTGCGCTTAAAACCGCTTTTGCAGCAGCTTCTGCATTTTCTCCTCAGTCAGCGGCTTGGTGAGGTACTCCACGTTGGGGTAGGCGGCCACGCGGGCAGTATCGGCGGCGTGCATGGAGGTGGTGAGCACGGCCATGACGGTTTTTTCCTGCACCGGCACGGGCAGCTCGCTGTACATTTTCAGAAACTCGAAGCCGTTGACGCCGGGCATCTTCAGGTCGACGAACACGAGCTCGGGCAGTTTGTCGGTGGGCGCACCGGTGGCGGCGGCTTCCGCGAACAGCTCGGTGAAGGCCTCGTCGGCCCGGGCGAAAGTTTGCACTTCCTCGGCCACGTCGAGGCGGCCCAGCAGGCGGTTGTTGAGGAAGCTGGTAGTCTCGTTGTCGTCAATCAGTACGACGTGGCGGAGCTTGGTCATCAAGGACATAAGCAGGGCATGGTCCGGGTTAAAAGAAAACCAACGGCGGGGGCCACAGCTTTCCGGTAGCGAAGATACACAGCGCCGCCCGGATTTTAAGCCAGCCAGCCCTGCGCCCGCATCCAGTCGTCGTTATAAATTTTACCTAGGTAGCGCGTGCCGTGGTCGGGCAGCACCACCACCATCGTATCATCTTCCCGCAGGTGTTCGCGGGCGTACTCCAGCGCCCCGAAAACCGCTGAGCCGCAGCTCCAGCCCACAAACAGGCCTTCCTCGCGGGCCAGGCGCCGGGTCATCAGAGCCGCGTCCTTGTCCGTTACTTTAATAAAGAGGTCTATCTGGTCAAAGTCCACATTTTTCGGCAGGATATCCTCGCCGATGCCTTCGGTCTTGTAAGGGTAAATTTCGGCCTGGTCGAAAATGCCGGTTTCCTTGTACTTCTTGAACACCGAGCCGTAGGTATCGAGGCCCACCGTCACAATGCCTGGATTCCGTTCTTTCAGAAATTTGCTCGTGCCGCAGATAGTGCCGCCCGTGCCCACGCCGGCCGCGAAATGCGTGATTTTGCCCTCGGTCTGCTGCCAGAGCTCCGGGCCGGTGCCCTCGTAGTGGGCGGCGGTGTTGGAGAGGTTGTCGTACTGGTTGGGGTGAAACGAATTGGGCGTTTCACGGGTCAGGCGCGCGGCCACTGAGTAGTAGGAGCGCGGGTCGTCGGGGGCCACGTCGACGGGGCAGACCACGACCTCGGCGCCCACGGCGCGCAGAATATCCTGCTTTTCGCGGCTTTGCTTGTCGCTCATCACGAAGATGCACTTGTAGCCGCGGGCAATGGCGGCCAGGGCCAGGCCCATGCCGGTGTTGCCGCTGGTGCCCTCGATGATGGTGCCGCCGGGCCGGAGGCGCCCGTCGCGCTCGGCGTCCTGAATCATGCGCACGGCCATACGGTCTTTCACCGAGTTGCCGGGGTTGAAATACTCGACCTTGGCCAGCACGGTGCCGCGGATGCCGGCCGTAACGCTGTGCAGCTTTACCAGCGGCGTATGGCCGATGGCATCAATAACGTGCTCGAAATACATTAAACAGGAGTCGGGTGGGAAGAGGA
>CAXUEM010000415.1:0-2566 GCA_964249885.1 uncultured Hymenobacter sp.
CTGCTGCACCCCGCCCCCGGCGCCGCGGGTGCGCTACGCCGGCTGGGGCGGGGTGCAGCAGGTGCGCCAGCGCTACGAACTGCTCAACGCCCGGCAATACACCAACCTGGCCAACGTCGTCGCCTTGGCCAAGGGTGAGCTGCCGCCTTACTATCCGGCCACCCTGAGCCAGTTCAGTGAAGTAGACTGGCAGGACGAGCTGCTGCGGGTGGCGGGCATTCAGAACCACCATCTGAGCCTGGATGGCCTGGCCCGCCGCACCCGCTACTACGTGGCCGCCGACTACCTGCGCCAGACCGGCGTGGTGGAAAAATCGGGCCTGAGCCGCTACCACCTGCAAACCAACCTGGAGCAGCAGCTGACCCGCAAGCTGCACTTGGGCCTGCGAGCCGGAGCCAGCCAGACCGAGCAGCACTATGCCGGCTCGGAGCCCGACGGCGCCCCGCTGCTGCAAACGGCCCTGCTGGCCCTGCCGATTCGTCTCGCCGCCGGCACCGGTACCAGCAACTCCCTGCTGCCCGAACCGCAGCGCCAGCTCGATTATTTCCGGCAGGAGGGCCGCACCCGGCGGCTACTGGCCCAGCTCAGCGTCCGCTACGAGTTCACGCGGGAGTTGAGCCTGCAGCTGCGCGCCAGCCGGGAGCAGGCCGAAACCCAGGAAGATGGCTTCACGCCCGGCCGCAGCGTGGCGCCGGGCAGGCTGGAAACCGTTAAAACCGACCTGTTCACGACCACCAACCGCAGCGCCGTGGCCGACGCTGTGCTGAGCTACCAGCATCTGTTCGGCCAGCAGCACGCCCTGACGGCGGCGCTCATTTACCTGCGCCAGCAGTTTGAGCGCAAGCTGGAGCAGCGCCGCGACCTGTTTTTATCGGGCAGCTATTCGGGCGGCTATATCAGGGAAGAAAGCCGTGCGATTCACAGTCCGACGGCCAGCGCCGGCTATACCTACGCCGGCCGCTACGAGGTGCAGGCGTCGGTGCGCAGCGAGTTTGCCACGGGCGGTGGCAGCGCCAAAACCAAATACTACTGGCTGCCGGGCGCGCAGCTGAGCTGGCACCTGCACAAGGAAGCGTTTCTAACCGGGGCCGCCGGCCTCAGCGACCTGACGCTGTGGGTGGGTACGGGCCGCACCAGCACCTATTTCAGCCCCGACCGCACCACCCACCACGACGCGGGCCTGCGCCTGGGCGTGCTGGGCGGGCGGCTCCTGCTCGAAGCCGGCGCCTATCAGCGCCGCACCCGCCGCGCTCAAACGGTGCTGGCCGTGCCGGTGGCCAGTGGTACTGGCGGCATCCAAACAATAGATATCCGGCCCGAGGTGGGCCTGCGCAGCCGCGGCCTGGAGCTGTCGGCCAGCGGCACCTGGAGCCGGGGCCGCCTGCGCGGCGTCACGCAGCTGGCGGCGGCCCCCAACCGCAGCGAGGTCGAAGACTTCGACCCGGCATTCAGTACCAACTTTTTTAAGCAAAGCCTGGAAAACGGCCAGCTGCTGGGCCGCTTTCTCGTCTTCGAGCAGCAGGGCACCCACCCGGCCGGCTCGCCCAACGCCGGCCAAATCCGCTACCGCGACCGCAACAACGACGGTCAGGTTAATTTTGAGGACGCCTACTACCGGGGCAGCGGCCTGCCCCGCCACAGCCTTAGCCTGAACCAGCAGCTCCGGCTCGGGCGCCTGCAGCTCGAAGCCCAGCTCGACGGTTTGTTTGGCTACGAGCTGCTAAACCGGACACTCGTGCAGCTCGACACGCCCACGGGCCTCACCAACAGTTCGGTGGCTGCCTTGGACTACTGGACGCCCGACAATCAGCAAACGTCGGTGCCCCAGCCCGGCGGCTTTCTTTACTCGTCCAGAACCAGCGACCAGGCCCTGGCCAGCGGCGACCATGTGCGCCTTGCCCAGCTGCGCCTGAGCTACGACGTGCTGCCCGCCGCCGGCCCGCGGCAACTCAGCGTGTGGGTGGGCGGCCAGAACCTGCTGGTGAGCGGCGCCTACCGCGGCTACGACCCCAACGTGAGCGGCGCCGGCGCCGCCCCCCTGCTGGCCGGCCAGGACCCCGGCGTGTACCCGGTGGCGCGGGTGTGGCAATTGGGCGCGCGGGCTTCTTTCTGATGGCCGCCCGCTTGGCGCCCGCCGTACTGGTCCGGGCGCCGGGACCAAATTGGCCGCCGATTGTTGTGGGCATAGCGTCGGTTCCGGCGCCTGCCTCATCCGGTTTGTGTTTACGTACTGCTTATTGATATTAACTGCTGCATGATTCATTTCCAAGAATTTACCCTCGCCAACGGCCTGCGCTGCCTGGTGCACGAAGACCACAGCACGCCCATGGCCGTGCTGAACGTGATGTACGACGTGGGCTCGCGCGACGAGGACGCCAGCCACACCGGCTTTGCGCATCTGTTTGAGCACCTGATGTTTTCGGGCTCAGTCAATATTCCGAGCTACGACGAGCCCCTACAGCGCGTGGGCGGCGAGAACAACGCCTTTACGTCTTCTGACGTAACCAATTACTACCTCTCGCTGCCCGCCGCCAACCTCGAAACCGGCTTCTGGCTCGAATCGGAC
>CAXUEM010000415.1:2576-3120 GCA_964249885.1 uncultured Hymenobacter sp.
GGACCGGATGCTGGACCTGGCCTTCTCCGAAAACGGACTGGAAGTGCAGCGCAAAGTGGTGGTCGAGGAATTTAAGCAGAGCTACCTCAACCAGCCCTACGGCGACGTGTGGCTGAAGCTCAAGCCGCTGGCCTACCGCGCGCATCCGTACCAGTGGAACACTATCGGCAAGGAGATTGCGCACATCGAAAACGCGGTGATGGACGACGTGCGCGGCTTTTTCCGCAAGCACTACGCCCCGCAAAACGCCATTCTGGTGGTGGCCGGCGCCGTGACGCTGGCCCAGGCCCAAGAGCTGGCCGGGAAGTGGTTCGGGCCCATTCCGGGCGGCGAGCCCTACCGCCGCCAGCTGCCCACCGAGCCCACCCAGACCGAGGCCCGCCGGCTGGAAGTCACGGCTGACGTGCCGCTCTCGGCCCTGCTGCTGGTGATCGTCCCGATCCTGGTCACCACGATCGCCTTGATCATCGTGCGGATGCGGCCGCTGTTCCGCTCGATGCAGAAGCGCATCGACCGGGTCAACCGGGTCATGCGCGCGCAGATC
>CAXUEM010000416.1:0-1091 GCA_964249885.1 uncultured Hymenobacter sp.
CCGCAGGGCCGGGTTGTGGGCGCCGCCGCCGCTCAGGTACACCGCGGCAGGAGCGGGGCCGGCCGCGAAAGCCGCCTGCACGGCTCGGGCCACGCCCGCGGCGCTCAGCTCAACCAGCGTGGCCAGTAGGTCCTCCAAGGAAAGAGTTGACGCGTCGCTGGCCTGCTGCGCCTGCGCCAGATACGTGGGGCCGAACAGCTCCGGGCCGGTGGTTTTGGGCAGGGAGGCAGCGAAAAACGGCTGAGCCAGCAGGGCCGCCAGCAGGGGGGGATGCACCTGCCCGGCCAGTGCTAGGCGGCCATCTTCGTCGTAAGCCATTTCCGGGCGGTGGGCGCGCACCAGGCCATCCAGCAGGGTGTTGCCGGGGCCGGTGTCGGTGCTGAAGGCGGCGGTGGCATCCTGGCCGGCACGGGGCAGGTAGGTGAAGTTGGCGATGCCGCCCAGGTTGAGCAACAGGCGCTCCTCGGCGGGGCTGCTCAGGAGCAGAAAGTCGCCGTAGGCGGCCAGCGGGGCACCCTCGCCGCCAGCGGCAACGTGCTTTTGGCGAAAGTCGCTGACTGTGATGATGCCCGTGTGCACGGCCAGGTGGTCGCCGTCGCCGATTTGCAGCGTGGCGTTCAGCTCGAAGTTCGGCCGCCGGTGCTGGTGGCGCGGGGCGTGATAGATGGTCTGGCCGTGGCTGGCAATCAGGTCAACTTCCGCGGGCGCCACCTGCCAGTCAGCCAAGCAGTCGTTAATGATTCTGGCGTGCAGCCTGGCCAGCCAGGGGTTGAGCAGCGTGAGGTATTCGAGGCTGATTTGCTCGCGGGCAAAGACCTGCCGGATGCGGGCCTTCGTGTCCTCGTTATAGGGGACGGTGGCGAAATGTTCCAATTCCAGCTTTGTGCCCGGTCCGTACCCGGTCAGCCGGCACAGGGCCACATCCAGCCCATCGAGCGAGGTGCCCGACATCAGGCCGATGACGCGGCGGCTGGGCGCCTGGGCCAGCTGGCAGAGGCGAGCGAGGTGAGAATTCATAAGAAGACAAAGGTGCGCGGAGGCGGTCCAAACTCCCCTCCTT
Organism: uncultured Hymenobacter sp.; assembly: GCA_964249885.1. Lineage (GTDB taxonomy): Bacteria > Bacteroidota > Bacteroidia > Cytophagales > Hymenobacteraceae > Hymenobacter. The sequence continues at coordinate 1,061 of CAXUEM010000416.1, forward strand.
TTTTAAGGAGGGGATGTTTTAGCGCAGCGAA
>CAXUEM010000416.1:1101-3115 GCA_964249885.1 uncultured Hymenobacter sp.
TTCAACGACCTGCACCACCCCCGTTTCAGCAAAGCTGAAACGTCCCCTCCTTAAAAAAGGAGGGGAGCTTTTGACCGCCTTTTTTCAAAACTGCCAGCGCACGAAGGCCTCGATGCCCTCGTACTCCGGCAGGCCGAGCTGGTCGTAGAGGCGGGCGGTGGTGCGGTTGCGGGCCTCGGCGCGCTGCCAGAACTCGCGCTGGTCGGCGCCGGGAAACAGGGGCCGGTCTTTCTGGCTCTGGTGCTTGAAGATGGCCCGGCGCTTGCGCGTGAGCTCCTGCGGGCTCAGCGGCACGGCCATCTCAATCTGGTCCACGTCCCATTCCTGCCAGGCGCCGCGGTACAGCCACACCCAGCAGTCGGCGAGCCAAGGCGTGCCGGCGGCTTTGAGCTGACGCACGGCCTCGAAAATGGCCGCCAGGCACACGCGGTGGGTGCCGTGCGGGTCGGAAAGGTCGCCGGCGGCGTAAATCTGCTGGGGCTGCAGCCGGTTCAGCAAATCCATCGTGAGCTGGATATCCTCGGGGCCGAGCGGCTTCTTGCGCACCCGGCCGGTTTCGTAGAACGGCAAATCCTGGAAGTGCGCCCGCGCGGCCGGGTCGAGGCCGGCGTAGCGCAGGGCGGCCCGCGCCTCGCCCCGCCGGATGACGCCCTTGAGCTGCTGCACCTCGGCCGAGTCGACCTGACCGGGAGCCTTGTTCCGCAGGAAATCGGCCACGCGCTGGTAGAACTGCTCGCCGGCCGGGTCGTTTTGCTGAAAAAGCTGGTCGTATTCGGCGGCGAAATCGGCGAAGCGCAGGGCCTCGTCGTCGAAGACGGCGATGTTGCCCGAGGTCTGATAGGCCACGTGCACCTCGTGGCCCTGGTCGATGAGGCGCAGGAGCGTGCCGCCCATGGAAATCACGTCGTCGTCGGGGTGGGGCGAGAAGATGAGCACGCGCTTGGGAAACGGCGCGGCCCGCTCGGGGCGGTGGGTGTCGTCGGCATTCGGTTTGCCGCCGGGCCAGCCGGTGATGGTATGCTGCAACTCGTTGAACACCCGGATGTTGATGTCGTAGGCCGGGCCTGACTCGGCCAGCAGCCCGGAGAGGCCATTCTCGTTGTAGTCCTCTTCGGTGAGCTTGAGAATGGGCTTCTCGACGGTGCGGGCAAGGCCGATGACGGCCTTGCGCACCAGCGGCGCCGACTGCCAGTCGCAGGGCAAACCCAGCAGCCAGGGCGTTTTGTGGGCCGTCAGCTCGGCGGCGGCGGCCTCGTCGAGCACCACCTGCACGGCGGGGTGGCGCTGCAGGTAAGTGGCCGGCACCGTGTCGGTTACCTCGCCCTCTACCATGCGCCGGACCACGGCGGCCTTGCCCTCGCCCCAGGCCAGCAGCACAATTTGGCGAGCCTCCAAAATGGTGCCCACGCCCATAGTCAGGGCCCGGCGGGGCACGTTTTCCGCGCCGTAAAAGTCCGAGGCCGCGTCGGTGCGCGTGACGTGGTCCAGCGTGATAATCCGGGTGCGCGAGGCCGGCCCCGAGCCCGGCTCGTTGAAGCCGATATGGCCGGTGCGCCCGATGCCGAGCAACTGCAAATCGATGCCGCCGGCGGCCCGGATTTTCGCCTCGTAGTCCTGGCAGTAGGCGGCCACGTCGGCTGGGGGCACCGTACCGTCGGGGATGTGCACGTTTTCGGGCCGGATGTCGACGTGGTCGAACAAATACTCGCGCATGAAGCGCACGTAGCTCTGCAGCGAGTCGGGCGCCATCGGGTAATACTCGTCCAGGTTGAAGCTGATGACATTCCGAAAGCTCAGCCCTTCCTCGCGGTGCAGGCGCACGAGCTCCTCGTACACCCGCGTCGGCGACGAGCCCGTGGCCAGGCCCAGCACGCAGGGCTGCCCGGCGGCGGCTTTCTGGCGAATAAGGTCGGCCAGCTGCCGGGCCACGGCGGCCGAGGCCTGCTCGGAGTCGGGGTACACGGTGGTGGGCAGCGGGGTAGCGGCGGAGGCGGGCGGGAGCAGCATGGCGGAG
>CAXUEM010000417.1:0-3102 GCA_964249885.1 uncultured Hymenobacter sp.
CCGGGGCACTGGCCGCCGCCGGAGCCGCCGTGCCACTGACGGTGGCCGCCGCGACGACCAGCGTCTCGGCATCTGCTGCCGGCCCCAGCTTCTCGGTCGAGATGCCCGCCACCGAGCCGGAGTTTACGCCCGCCGCGCTGGCCGTTGCCAGCAGCGTGCCCACGCCGCTCTCCCTGGCTGATTTGGCCGATGGCCCCCTGCCGGCCGCCGCTTCCAGGCCCACCATGGCCTCTTCGGAAACCAAGCCGCTGGAAATCACCGTGCCCAGTCGCGACGACCTCGACCCCAACGCCGGCGCCGACATCGCCGCCGTGGCCGACGAAACCGAGGACGCCGACGCCATGCCCGACGTGAACTACGACCCCACGCTCGACCTTTCGCGCTACCAGTTCCCCGGCCTGGACTTGCTCAACGACTACGGCGTGGCCAAGGCCCAGGTGACCAAAGAAGAGCTGGAAGCCAACAAGGACCGCATCGTTGAGACGCTGGGCCACTACGGCATCACCATTGCCTCCATCAAGGCCACCATCGGCCCCACCGTCACGCTCTATGAGATTGTGCCCGACGCCGGCATCCGCATTTCGAAAATCAAGAGCCTGGAAGATGATATTGCCCTGAGCCTGGCTGCGTTAGGTATTCGCATCATCGCGCCCATTCCCGGCAAGGGCACCATCGGCATCGAGGTGCCGAACACGAAAAAGGAGATGGTCAGCATCCGCTCGGTGCTGGGCTCGGAGAAGTTTGCCCGCTCCGAGATGGACTTGCCGGTGGCCTTCGGCCGCACGATTACGAACGAAGTATTCGTGGCCGACCTGGCCAAGATGCCCCACCTGCTCATGGCCGGCGCCACCGGCCAAGGCAAGTCGGTGGGTTTGAACGTGATTCTGGCCTCGCTGCTCTACAAGCGCCACCCGGCCCAGCTCAAGTTTGTGCTCGTTGACCCCAAAAAGGTGGAACTCAGTATCTTCAACAAGATTGAGCGCCACTACCTGGCCAAGCTGCCCGATACGGAAGAGGCCATCATAACCGACACCAAGAAGGTGGTGAACACGCTGAATTCCTTGTGCATGGAAATGGACCGGCGCTACGACCTGCTCAAGGAAGCCGGCTGCCGCAACCTCAAGGAGTACAACGTCAAGTTCATCGAGCGCCGCCTCAACCCCAAGAAAGGCCACCGCTTTCTGCCCTTCATCGTGCTCGTCATCGACGAGCTGGCCGACCTGATGATGACCGCCGGCAAGGAAGTTGAGACGCCCATTGCCCGTCTCGCGCAGCTGGCCCGCGCCATCGGCATTCACCTCATCGTGGCCACCCAGCGCCCCAGCGTGAACGTTATCACCGGCATCATCAAAGCCAACTTCCCCTGCCGGATTTCTTTTAAGGTTACGAGCAAAATTGACTCGCGCACGATTCTGGACACCGGCGGCGCCGACCAACTCATCGGCCAGGGCGACATGCTCTTCTCGGCCGGCTCGGATTTGATTCGGGTGCAGTGCGCCTTTATTGATACGCCCGAGGTGGACCGTGTCTGCGACTTTATCGGCGGCCAGCAGGGGTACTCCGACGCCTACCTGCTGCCCGAGGTGGCCGGCGCCGACGGCGACGCCGGCTCGGGCAACGAGGAAATGGACCCTTCGGAGCGCGACTCCATGTTCGAGGAGGCCGCCCGCTGCATTGTGCTGCACCAGCAGGGCAGCACCAGCCTGATTCAGCGCAAGCTCAAGCTCGGCTATAACCGCGCCGGCCGCCTGATTGACCAGCTCCAGCACGCCGGCATCGTCGGCCCGTTCGAGGGCAGCAAGGCCCGGGAGGTGCTCATTCCCGACGAATACCAGCTGGAGCAGTTGCTAAACTCCCTGCCGAAATAGCAGTTAATAGTGAGCAGTTAGCAGTGAGCAATGAACAGTGCCCGACTTTTAGGGGTTGTTGAAGGGCCACCGGACGTGATTAACTGCTCACTGTTCATTGCTCACTGACTTTGGCTAGCCTTTTGTTAAGCTGTTCCGTACAGTCTTACCGCCGGATTTCTGCGCCGGCTTTTTACCTCTGAAGTCTATGAAAAATTACCTGTCGCTGCTCGCGGTAGCCCTGTTGCCGGCCCTGCCGGCCGCCGCCCAGCAGGACCCTAAAGCCGGCAAGATACTCGACCAGATGAGTGCCAAGTATCAGACTCTCAAGGCTTTTAACGCGACGTTTACCCAGACGCTGGAAAGCCCCGGCTTGAAGAGCAAGGAGAATATCAGCGGCGACATCACCGTGAGCGGCGACAAGTTTCGCCTCAAGCTCAGCGGCCAGGAGGTGATTAACAACGGCACGACCATGTGGACCTACCTCAAGAACGAGAACGAGGTCAATATTTCCGACTCCGACCCCGAGGAGCAGGAAATGTCGCCGGCCCAGATTTACTCGATGTACAAAAAGGGCTACAAATACACCTACGTCGAGCAGGTGAAGGACGGCCCGGATGTGTGCGACGTAATCGAACTCTCGCCCGAAAACAAAACTGCCGACGTGTTCAAGGTGCGCCTGATGGTGCGCCAGAAGGACCGCTCCATCAAGAACTGGAAGATGTTCAAGAAGAACGGCAACCGCTACACCTTCGCCATCAAGAAGTTCATGGCCAACCCGCCCGTCGATGCCACCACCTTCGTCTTCGACAAGTCGAAGTACAAAGGCGTGAAAGTAGTAGACCTGCGCTAGCAGCACCTGCTGCATACCCAGTCGTTTGTCAGAAAGCCTGCTCCGTAAGGGGCAGGCTTTTACATTTGCTTCGGCCAGGGCTTTTTTAAGCAAGCCCGAAGCACCTTTCCATGCGCGAGGATTTCCTGCACTACGTCTGGCAGCATCAGTACTTCGACAAGGCCGACTTGCGCACGTCGGCGGGCGAGGAGGTCACGGTGCTCAAGCCCGGCTTCCGCAACGCTGACGCCGGGCCGGACTTTTTCAGTGCCCGCCTGCGCCTGGGCCCGGTGGAGTGGAACGGAGCCGTGGAAATCCATTTGCGCAGCTCCGACTGGGCCCGGCACCAGCACCAGACCGACCCCAAGTACGACCAGGTAATCCTGCACGTGGTGCTGAGCGACGACGCGCTCCAGCAGCACC
>CAXUEM010000418.1:0-3098 GCA_964249885.1 uncultured Hymenobacter sp.
CATCTCCTCCACGTCAGCCAGGGTGATGACCTGCTTGGTGGGCGAAAGACGCAGACTGAAAATCTCGGCCATGCGGCCCTCGATGTCGGCCACGATGTCCTGGTGGCCGCGGAAGCGGACAAAGTGCGCCTTCACCTCGGCCAGGTAGCGGCTGAGCAGCTCGTAGCCGTCTTCTTCAATGTGGAAGATGAGGCCCTGCAGGTTGATACTGATGTTCTTTTTCATGACTAAGCAGCGGGTAAGTCAGGTAGTTTTAAAAGGAAGGAGCTGGAAGCGAGAAGCTAGGAGCTAAGAATCATGACTTGAGCATGGGCCGGCGAATGATGCTCACCGAGAGGGCCATGTCGTCCCAGGTCTGGCGCAGCTCCTCCAAAAACTGCTGGCCGGCGGGCGTGAGCGTGTAGTACTTGCGGGGCGGGCCGGAAGTCGATTCCTTCCAGACATAGTCCAAAAGAGCCGCGTTTTTGAGGCGCGTGAGCAGGGGATAGAGGGTGCCCTCTACCACTATCATGCGGGCCTGGGTCAACTCCTCCAGCATGTCGGAGGCGTAGGCTTCGCCGCGGGCAATAATTTCCAGGATGCAAAATTCCAGGATGCCTTTGCGCATCTGCACCTGGGTGTTCTCTAGTTTCATGGGCAATAGCAGCTAGTGGGTGAGGAACGGTACAAAGGTAACAGAGGTACTTTGTAATGCAAGATACTTGTAGAAAATATTTTCGTTGTCTTTGCGCCGAAATTTTTTGGCCCGGCAAGGTCCTTGTTGGCGCGGCCGGTGCCCGGGCGGTTTGCACGGCCCTCGTCCTGCTCGCCGCCAAGCGCCTCGGCTGGCGCAAACGAGCTGTTTTTCGGCCCGTAGGTGCCAGTCATTCGCCGCGCAGCAGCACGGCGCAGCACGGCACTAATAGACATCCCCGCCCTTGAAGCCGTTTTACCCCCTGCTGGCTGCACTATATTCAAGTAACTTGCGTTCCGCAGCCGGCCAGCATCCAACCTGGCTGTTTCCGCTTCCCTCTATGCCAAAACTCTCCGCTGCTGCCGTCCTTTTTCGCCCCCTGCTGGGCCTGTCGCTGACCGGGGCTGCGCTGCCCGCGCTGGCTCAAACCAAGACGCCCAAGTACAGCAACGAATTTCTGAACGTGGGCGTGGGCGCCCGGGCCCTGGGCATGGGCAAGGTGCAGGTCAGTTTGGCCGACAACTCCACGGCCGGCTACTGGAACCCCGCCGGCCTGACCCGCCAGACCGCCGCCTACGACGGCACCCTGATGCACTCCGAGCTGTTCGCCGGCATCGTCAAAACCGACTACGCCGCGTTTTCCATGCCCCTGGACGAGAAAAGCGCCGTGGGCATCAGCGTGCTGCGCCTGGGCGTCGATAATATTGCCGACACGCGCACGCTCATCAACGAGTACGGGCAGATTGACTACAACCGCATCAGCTACTTCTCCATCGCCGACTACGCGGCCCTGCTGTCCTACGCCCGCAAGCTCGGGCCCGAGGGGCTGAGCGTGGGCGGCAGCGCCAAAATCATTTACCGCAACATCGGCTCGTTTGCCAACGCCTACGGCTTCGGCTTCGATGCCGGCCTGCGCTACGAGCGCGCCGGCTGGCAGCTGGGCCTGATGGCCCGCGACATCACCACCACGACCACCGCCTGGAGCATCGACGCCGAGCAGTTCCGCAGCACCACGCCGGTAGGTCAGACCGAGAACGTGCCCGACGAAAACAGCACCGAAATAACCCTGCCGCGCTTTGTGCTGGGCGGCAGCCGGCAGTTTCAGCTGCCCAAGGAGTTCACGGCCCTGCTGGCCGCCGACCTGGAGGCCACCACCGACGGCCGCCGCAACACCCCGCTTTCGAGCGGGGTGCTGAGCGTGGACCCGCGCGTGGGCCTGGAGCTGGGCTACAAAAACCTGGTGTTTTTGCGCGGCGGGGCCGGCAACTTCCAGAAAGTGAGTGCCTTCGATGGTAAAAAATCGACCGTCGGCCAGTACAGCCTGGGTGCGGGCGTGCTGCTGAGCGGCCTGCGCCTGGATTTGGCCCTCTCTCGCCTCGACGCCACGTTTGGCTCGTACTCGCAAACCAATTCGCTCATCGTCAGCCTGGGCTACGGCTTCAACCGCGCCCCGAAGACCGAGTAGCCGGAACCCTTACCGCCAGCGGAGCTAAGCAGACCCACGACGTATATGAAATCACCTTACTTACGAGCATCTTTTACCTTCACCTTCAGCCTGTTGCTGGCCCTGCTGGGTGCCGGCAGCCGGCCCGCGCAGGCGCAAACTGCCGGCCCCTACGGGCACGAGTGGATAGTGCCGGGCCAGAAGTACGTGAAGATTAAAATCTGGCGCGAAGGCCTCTACCGCCTCAACGAGCAGTATCTGCGCGCCACCGGCCTGCCCCTGGCCGAGCCGGCCCGGCTGCAGCTCTGGCGCCGCGGCCGCGAAGTGGCCGTGCACCTGGGCGGCAACACTAACACCGTGGACGCCAGCACCTACCTGGAGTTCTACGGGCAGCGCAACGACGGCAAGCTCGACGCCGCCTACTATAAAAACCCCGCCGAGCAGCCCCACCAGTTCTACAGCTTCGATACTGATACGGCCGCTTACTTTCTGACTTACGGCGCCCGGCCCGGCCGCCGCATGCTGGCCGTGGCCGCCAATGAAACGGCGGCCCCGCACCCGCACCGGCTGGTAAGCTCGCTCAAGCTGCGCACCGACTTTTACAAAGAGCCCACCGGCGCCAATCAGCTGCCCTGGCTGCAGGGCGGCGAAGGCTTTATGAGCCCCGACTACGGCACCTCGCCGGTCGAGCCCCTGGACTCGCTGTTCCGCGGGAGCATCCTACCCAGCCCGGCTCCGCGCCTGGAAGCCGTGCTGGTGAGCGGCAACGTGTGGGACCACCGCAGCGCGGCCAGCGGGACGCCGCCCGGCGGCGCCCCCCGCCTGGTGGCCACCGGCCAGATTCCGGCCGAGCGCCTGCCGGGCCGGCTGCGGGCCCCCCTGCTGGCTTCCGATTTTTCGGCCACCGGCAACGTGACGGTGCAGTTTACGATTACGCCCAACGCTAACACGCCCCGCGACGGCTTCCGCATCACGTACTAC
>CAXUEM010000419.1:0-3090 GCA_964249885.1 uncultured Hymenobacter sp.
CAACTGGCGCAGTGCCGGCCGGCGGTGGTAGGCGTCATGCAGCCCAGTTTTCTCCGCAGGGCTGCGGAATCTGGATAGTAGCGGTGCGCATAAGCGGGGGCGGGTTAGGTGAGGTGCTTGCTAAGCTGATGCCACCCGGCGCCCATTTGCACAGCCGCTTGGGAAATAAATTTCAAGCCGGCCAGCAGGGGGTAACACGGCTGAAAGCCGGCGCCCAACGGCCCGTTGCGGCACTAAGCCCTATCTTTTCGCCCCCAAACCCCCGCCGCTCTTTCCCGCCCACATGAGTTCCGAGAAGTCTTTGTTCCGGCGCAAGCCGATTGCTGCCATCCTGCAAAACCCGCCCGCCGATGCCGAGGGCCACATCCTACCCGGCGCCGGCGGCCTCGAACGCCACCTCAGCGTGCGCGACCTGACCGGACTGGGCATCGCGGCCATCATCGGGGCCGGCATTTTCAGCACCATCGGGCAGGCTAGTCTGAACGGCGGGCCGGCGGTGTCCTTGCTGTTCGTATTCACAGCCGTGGCCTGCGCATTTTCGGCGTTGTGCTACGCGCAGTTTGCGGCCACCGTGCCGGTCAGCGGCTCGGCCTACACCTACGCCTATGTCTCGTTCGGCGAGCTGGCGGCCTGGATTATCGGCTGGGCCCTGATTATGGAATACGCGGTGGGCAACATCGTAGTGGCTATTTCCTGGTCAGACTACTTCACCGGCCTGCTCGAGGGCGTCGGCATTCACATCCCGGTCTGGCTGACTATGGGCACCCAGAGCGCGGCCAAAGCCCACGATGCCGTGCTGGCCCTCATGCAGGCTGGCCAGCCGCTCAGCGAGGCCTCGCCCGCGCAGCTCGAAGGCTACCGGGCCTGGCAGCTGGCGCCCGAGTTTCTGGGCGGCCGCTTCGTGGTCGATTTGCCGGCCTTTCTGATTGTGGTGGCCATCACCTCGCTCGTGTACGTGGGCATCAAGGAAAGCAAAACGGCCTCCAACATCCTGGTTTTGCTGAAGTTGATTATCGTGTTCGTGGTCATTGCTGTGGGCGTGTTCTACGTCGAGCCCGCCAACTGGACGCCCTTCGCCCCCAACGGCGTGGCCGGCGTGCTCAAGGGCGTGTCGGCGGTATTCTTCGCCTACATCGGCTTCGACGCCATCAGCACCACGGCCGAGGAGTGCAAAAACCCGCAGCGCGACCTGCCCCGCGCCATGATGTACGCCCTGATTTTGTGCACCGTCATCTACGTCATTATCACCCTGGTGCTCACCGGCATGGTGCCCTACACCAAGCTCGGCGTCGGCGACCCGCTCTCGTTCGTGTTTGCCGAAGTTGGCCTGCCCGGCCTTTCGGGGCTGGTGGCCGTGAGCGCCGTGTTTGCCATGGCCTCGGTGCTGCTGGTGTTTCAGCTGGGGCAGCCGCGCATCTGGCTCACGATGAGCCGCGACGGGCTATTACCGCCGGTGTTTGCCCGCATTCACCCCAGGTTTCACACGCCTTCGTTCGCCACTATCGTTACCGGCTTTTTCGTGGCCGTGCCCAGCCTGTTTCTGAACATGGATTTGGTCGTGGACCTGACCAGCATCGGCACGCTGTTCGCCTTTGCGCTCGTCTGCGGCGGCATCCTGATTATCGACCCCTACGGCCGCTCCGAGGCCCGCTTCAAGGTGCCCTACATCAACGGCCGCTACCTCGTGCCGCTGATTCTGGCCGTGGGCGCTGGGCTGCTTTTGCGCTACAACGGCCCGCAAATCAACGAATTCTCATCGAATGCCAGCTTCCAGCAGGGGTACGAGGGTTTCCGCCATCAGATTCCAATGATTGTGTTCCTGCTCTCCTGCGTGGCCCTGTCGGTGGTCTCGTTCCAGAAAAAACTGTCCCTGCTGCCCGTGCTGGGCCTGCTGATTAATCTCTACCTGATGACGCAGCTCGGCATCAGCAACTGGACTCTGTTCTTTATCTGGCTCCTGATTGGGCTGGCCGTGTACTTCGGCTATGGCTACGCCAACTCCAAGCTGAACCGGACTGCGCAGGTGTAGAGTAAGTCGTCCTGCCCAGCAGCCCATGCGCCAGACTGCGCGGCGGTAGTAACGGCGGCAGCTCGCGCCAAACCACTTGCCCGGCTCTGGCGCGTAGCTACCCCCTGCTGGCTCATGAACTGGCCTGCTAGCCTATGCCCCGCCTGCTGCTGACCTTGCTTCTCTTTGTGCTGGCCGCCAGCACCGGCTTGGCGGCACGCCCGGCTGCCCCGCCCGACACCTTGCGCCCGCTCAGCCCCGACCGTCTCCTGCGCTACACCTACGCCAACGACCTCTGGTTTCGTACTGACTACTACTTCACGCAGGGCATGAGCCTGACCTTGGTGCACCCCCTGCTGGCCCGGCTGCCGGTGCGCCGCCTGCTGCCGGCCGGCGCGACCGGCAGCACCCAGCACCACGGCCTGAGTTTGCACTACGACGGCTTCACGCCCCTGCGCATTCAGGATGCGTTTATCCGCGTCGGCGACCGGCCGTATGCCTCCTACATCTACGCCGCATTTTTCCGGGTGAGTACGCCCGCGGCGCGGCGCAGCCGGCTGACTTCGGCGTTGGAAGTGGGGTTTATGGGGCCAGGGGCCGGCGCCAAGGAGTTTCAGACCGCCATTCACCGACGCACGGGCAGCCCGCTGCCGCGCGGCTGGGACTTTCAGCTGCGCACCGCGCCCGTACTGGGCTACCGGCTGGGCTACGAAAAGCTGCTGCTGGCCGCACCCGGCCACGCCGAGCTGCTGGGCAGCGCCACGACCTCGCTGGGCACGCTTTACACGTACGCTGGGGCCGGCGCGCAACTGCGCGGCGGCTGGCTGAACCCGTATTTCGCTGACCTCGGTGTGAGTGGCCCGGCGGGCCGCACCGGGCGGCGGCGCTGGCAGCTCTACGCGCAGGCCGGCGCCGAAGGCCGCGCCGTGGGGTATGACGCTACTTTGCAAGGCGGCGTTTTCAGAAACGACAACCCGTATGAGCTGCCAACCCGCGACGTGCGCCGGCTGGTTTTGCGCACGTCGGGCAGCGTGGTGCTGGCGCACGGCGGGCTGAGCCTGGCCTTGCGGGCGGTGCAGGTG